>JAYELB010000320.1:0-9128 GCA_034717055.1 Methanobacteriota archaeon | reverse complement strand
ACAACTGCCATAATGGAGAACTATCGACCTGAAAAGTCGTTTACACCGATAATCTGTGTCCATCTGAGTTAATCTGTGGCTGATACTATTTTAGCCACAGATTAACACCGATTTCACTGATTACACCCATGTAATCATACCCGTATTTGCCGGGTTGGCGCCATGTTTTCAACCGACCAGAACAAATTAAAAAGTCTCTCCTCTGAGGGCTTGCCGGAAAATAACCTGTTAACATTCGTATTATCCACCCGTCTATCCACCCGTGATAAAATCGGCAAAAGGGATCTTGAATGTCACGAATAAGCAAATTGTACGAATGTCGTGGATGTAAAGCTCCATCAGATAACTTTGCTAGTACTTACCCAAGATTGTGTGAATATTGGCATATAAAACCACGAGATTACACTGATTTCCACAAGATTTCTGTGTTAATCTCGTGTAATCTCGTGGTTTTCCACCTCAGCTAAACACATACGATTAAAATATAATCCTCACAGTTGAGCTACACCACAACTGACTCCCCGGTCATCCCTGCTGGTTTCGGCACGCCAAGCATATCAAGCATCGTAGGCGCGATATCTGCAAGTTTCCCGTTCCTGACACCGACCACCTGATCCGTGACCAGTATCAGTGGCACAGGATTCGTGGTGTGTGCGGTATAGGGCGTACCATCCTCCGCAGTTATCTTTTCGGCATTGCCGTGATCTGCCGTGATGAGCGCAGACCCGCCAACCTTCAGAACTGCATCGATGACCCTGCCAACGCAGGCATCTACCGTTTCCACCGCTTGCACGGCAGCATCGAAGACGCCAGTGTGCCCGACCATGTCGCAGTTTGCATAGTTCAGGATGATCACATCGTACGACCCGATCCTCTCGAGCACGGCATCGGTGACATCATAAGCACTCATCTCCGGCTTCAAATCGTACGTTGCCACCTTCGGAGACGGTATCAGGCAGCGATCCTCGCCTGGATTCGGAGTCTCGACGCCGCCGTTAAAGAAGAACGTGACATGCGCATACTTTTCAGTCTCAGCGATCCGCAGTTGTGTAAGCCCATTTTTGGATAAGACCTCGCCAAGTGTATTCTTGATCTCTTCCGGCGCAAACGCAACCGGTGCATCGATGGTTGCATCGTACTCGGTCATGCACACGAAACAGAGATTACACAGCTTGCTGCGCTTGAAATGGCTGAAATCATCGTCCACGAACGCATGGGTGATCTGGCGGGCGCGATCAGGTCTGAAGTTAAAGAAGATAACCGAATCGTTATCCGAGATTGGGATATGGCCACTCACGACTGTTGGCAGCATGAACTCATCGGTCTCGCCTCGTGCGTACGCTTCTGTCGCGGCATCGGACGCACTCTCTGCGAGTATTCCCTCGCCTGAAACAAGGGAACGATACGCTTTTTCTACCCGATCCCAGCGGTTGTCACGGTCCATCGCATAGTATCTGCCCATCACAGTTCCCACGCGGAATCCACCGACCGTACCATCGACCGCACTGATATATTCAAGAGCACTCTTCGGCGGGACGTCCCTGCCGTCGAGAAACGCATGTATCTGCGTACGCACCTCTGCTGCCGACGCCATCTCCAGAAGAGCGCGGAGGTGTGTGATGTGGCTATGCACACCGCCGTCCGAGAGAAGCCCGATCAGGTGCAGGCAGGATCCACGCGTCTTTGCGTGTTCGATCGCATGCCGCAGAACCGGATTTTTAAAGAACGTTTCATCAGATATCGCCATGTTTATGCGGGTCAAATCCTGATACACTACCCTTCCGGCACCGATATTCAGATGCCCAACCTCGGAGTTCCCCATCTGCCCCTCCGGAAGCCCAACCGCCTTGCCTGACGCCTGCAGGGTGCATGTCGGATATTCTTTGCGCAGGTGATCAAGATTGGGCGTCTTCGCGTGTGTGATTGCGTTGCCGCGGGTCGGCTCGGCAAGCCCGAATCCGTCGATGATGATTAGGATTAGCATTTCATTTCCGTTCCCCATATCTCTTTGTTGCAACATAGATCCCCAAAAGTGCGATCACGATAGCACCCACAATAGAGAGTACGAGATCCTGGATGCCATAACCCTGCTGATACTCAGTGGTTGTGAGGATGTATGCGCTTGCAGCCCATAGAAGGAGTCCGGCGGAAGCAACGAAGAACGGAAATGCCCATGCCTTTCCAATGGTTCTTCCTTCGAGGCGCAGATCAACGATCTTGCCGGAACCTAAGAACAATCCGGCAGACACATACCACCAGATCGATGCTTGCACAAAGATCATCGCTAATAGAACATATCCCGGAAAAATTTCACCGATCATTCCATCCCAACAGGCATTTGACCCCTGCACAGTTGCGATGATTCCGAGTATGATCGCTGTGATGTATGTGATGAAACTGATCTTTCCCCGGTACAGGGAGTCAGTTGCGGTTTCACGGTACCGATCTATGGACGATCCGACTCCAAAACCAGTATACAGGAGATAAGTCCCGACAACCCCGAGAATGCCTGCAACCGCTAGTTCAGGTCGTCTTGCTGCGACCGACACTGCATAAACGATGAAAGCAAGTCCAATTGGAATGAATATCGCGCCTCTGATCTTCGGATCACTGAGAACCTCTTTAATGAGGTAATATGTGCTCTCTATACTCTCGCTTTGCTTGACCCGGATCCGCTTGACTGAATTTATCTTTATCCTCGACTCTATGATCGGCAGCACAGACTCATCCTCAGCTCCGTCTGATATGAAGACCACGTTCCAAAACTCACCTTCGCCAAGGAGATCATCTATCTGCAAAGCGATCTTGTTATCGGATACCACTCCGACATCACGATCTCCTGCTATACAGACAATCTCAACATCCGTACCAGCTGCACTCAACCGGTCGTACTCCCGTATCCCTCCAAAGATCGTGTTGATATCAGAATCCTCAGGATCCGCCACCGCAAGTTTCGTTGCTGCATCTATGTTTGCGCTTCTCCCGATAACCGGACTTGCGATGCCGGCTTTCCGTCCAATATCGTCATCCCGATCCAGGCATAATACAAGAGTTCTCATAAATCATAGCAGGTCAGACCGCTGAAGCAACATCAAGTCCTCGGTACTGATCTTCTCCCCCCGTCTGAACAGATTGTATATCGACTCGGCCTCTTTTCTGACCTTCATTCGTTCCACTTTCCTCTTATCCTCTCTGCCTCTTCTCGTGATGCTGGCAATCATCTTCTCCAGTTCCCTGATTTCCTTATGGGTCTTGATGAATCTGTGGTGATGACGGTCTGCTTCGTCCTGAATTTTTACGAATTTTCTATGGACGCGATCTGATTTGACTCTGATGCCCTCACCCTCCCTAAACACCTTAATCATCTTATCATGGCATTCCTGTGCCATATCTGCATATTCAGTAACCTCATCATGATACAAAGATGCCTCTTCACGCAGACCCTTCAGCTCCCCCATCGCCGACTTGAGTCCCGCATTTCTTTCGATCTCTGTCATCTTTATCTTGTATTCGCTGACCAGCGCGGCGATCGCGGCGACAAGTTCCTTCTCTTTTTCTGACGATAAAACGTTGGTCTGCTGCCTGAATTCAAGGCTTTCAATCTCTTGTTTGAGTTCGCTTACGGATGCACCGGTGAGATTCGCGTCTTTCTTGATTTCTTCGATCTTTGCATTGGCAGCATTGATCTTCTTGTTACATTCATCCCTCTTCACCTTGTGATCGCTTACCTTTTTGTTGTACTCGTCGCGTTCGTGTTTGAACTGCTGTGCCTCATCTGTCAGCATCCGTGATGCCCGATTCAACTTATTGCGTTCTGCAGACCATTTGCTTGCCTCGGTATTCAATTCGTTGCGTTTGTCTCTGCACTCTTCGAGTTCTTTCACAAGTATCGCTTTTTTATCTTGTAATTCCTTCAACATTTGCTTGGTATCCTCCTTTTTCAGCTTACTGCTGATACTGTGCCTCTCCGTTTTCAGATCTTGCTCATTTCTCTATCTTTTCGATGATCGGGATGATCGCCCTCATGTCTTTTTGATCGACCACTGCATCTGCGTACTCTTTCAGGATCGGCTTTGCATTGAATGCGATCGAATACCCTGCATTCGCAAACAGGTAAATGTCATTCGCACCATCGCCGACTGTAATACATTCCGATGTGTCGATTCCACACCGATGAGCAAGATCTTTGAGCACACGCGCCTTTGAGTCATCTTCTGTCAGATTGCCGATCACTTCTCCGGTGAGTTTGCCACCGTTCGTAGCCAGATCGTTTGCGATCACGTGATCTATGCCAAGTATATCTCCGATATGTCTCGCAGAGAGCATAAAACCGCACGTGACCATAGCAGTCTGGTATCCCCTGTGTTTGGCAGCATCCACCAGTTCTCTTGCTCCTGGCATCAGCGGTAAATTCTCACAAGCGTGTTTGGCACGCTCGACGCTAAGCCCCTTTAATAGACCGACACGCTCGCGGAGAGCCGCCCCATAGTCAAGCTCTCCGTTCATAGCCCGCTCTGTGATCTCAGTAACACGATCACCAACGCCAGCCGCCGCAGCAAGTTCGTCAATAGTCTCAGCGTCGATCAGCGTACTGTCCATATCAAAAACGATCATCTTCATCGAATGATTATGGTATTGGGCGTACTGATACTTAAATGGTAACGTTCTCCCCATACGGTGGATTTATATGGAATCTCAGTGAATGAGATACGTGTGGATCAGATATCCGCATAGTGAGGAAGGTTATATGAACAAACGAATAATTGCACTGATCGTACTCGTGGTTACGGCATTTGTCATACCGTCGAGTGCGGAAACTGTTGAGATTCGCGGTGCGGTTGCGCAGATAGATAGTACGCAATCGTTCGCGATAGCATGGGATGCATACAATTTTGCTGCATTCCGGTATGATCCCCGTGAGGATCTACGGACCGAAACGATAACGATCGCTGTTGACACGCTGACCGGACCTGATATCGACCGAACCATCGATAAGGACTGCTTGACATACCAGACCGCTTCTGTTTATCGGGAGTATGAACTCTATGCAAATAAGGAATTGACCGTCGGCAACGATGCCGGATATTACCTTATATGGTGGAAGGGGTGTAGGTGTGTGGCACTACATGGCAGCGCCGACAAAATTTGCAAACTCTTAGTTGAGCTTGAGGATAACGAGGAAAAGATATTGGGAACTGGCGAGACATGGGAGATGGGCAACGGATTTACACTTACAGTGCAGCAGATTGATCTTGAAGGAGATAAGGTCTGGTTCTCTCTGCGTAAAGATGAAATAGAACTCGATAAGTGGGTTGTTTCAGCTGGCGAAGCATACACGTACTCAGAAGATATCGATGGAATGAATGATGTTCCGGTCTTCTCCTGCTATGTGGATGCTCTGTTCAGAGGCGTAGACGGAAACCTCGCGATTATCAAGTATGCCTTCCTGATAGACAATGATGCGTTTGTGATCACCCCGGGTAATCAGTATGGCTCGATGGACGTAATGGCTGCAGGTCGTTTCGGGGTGCTTCTTGGAAACCATGATCCCATTAATCTAAATCCGGGTTCCACCAAGGAGGTCATAGGCGATATGTGCTTCAAAGTGGCGGATGATACCACTATCATCAGGTTTTATCCATTCGTCGAGTACAGCAGGACCGCCCCATATCGGATCCGCGGAATGGTTCGAAATCTGGCTGGCGCACAGCCTACGGATGTAGTATGGAATGCATACAACTTCGCTGCGCTCTGGTATGATCTTGACTATAATCTGATGACCGAGACGCTGACGATTGATGCCAATACGCTGACCGGACCTGATATTGACCGAACCATCGAGGAGGACTGCCTGACGTATCAGACCGCTCCTGTTTGTCTGGAGTATGAACTCTATGAAAACGAGGGGTTATTCGTTGGTATGGATGCCAGATACCATCTTGCTGGTTGGGTTGGAGATGCGTATGTGGCAATAGGCGGTAGTGCCGACAAAATCTGCGAACTCTTGGTCGAGTTCGATGATGGCGAGAGAAAGATACTGGGAACTGGTGAGGCCTGGGAGATGGGTCGCGGATTTACACTTACAGCGCAGCAGATCGATCTTGAAGAAGATAAGGTCTGGTTCACTCTGATCAAAGATGAAAAAGAACTCGATAACGAGGTTGTCTCAGTCGGCGAAGCATACACATACACAGAAGATATTGGCAGAGTAGCCGATGTTCCGGTCTTCTCCTGCTACGTAGATGCTCTGTTCAGAGGCGTAGACAGTAACCTCGTGATGATCAAGTACGTCTTCCTGATCAACAATCATGTGTTTGAAATCGAAGCTGGTGATGAGTACGACACGATGGAAGTGATAACTGCAAGTAGTTCACAGGTGATCCTCAGAAACCATGATCCTATTGGTTTGGATCCGGGTTCCGCTAAGAAGATCATGGGCGATATGTATTTCATGACCGCAAATGATGACACGATCATCAGGTTCTACCCATTTATCGAAAGATTTGCCTCTGATGGTGTACCTGACCCCGGTCCTGGGCCGACACCGACGCTTACGATCTCGTGATCCGCGGCGGTGCTTCCGCACCGTCGGTCTTTTTTTGTGGTATGGAAACATCGCATAGACGTGCGCAGATCAGCACCTGAATTCCTGGCATATGCGATTTACAATGGTCAATCTAATCAAGAACACATGGATATTACTATCTTGTGGGGCATGCTCACCTTGTTTTCATCTTCTTCGTGTTGCACATCCGCCTGACCATCACAGAAATTAAAAAAAAACCTCTCGAGCGTATGCGATAAATTTATGTGGGGTCGAATGTGTAAGGTTGGTATTAATGAATGTTTGCAGAATTCTGGCGATAACGGTTCTTTTGACGCTAATCTTTTCGATGACTGTTGCTGCGGATACCATCAACGTCACCATAGGAACCGATGAATATATAGTACTAAACAATGACACCTACATTGAGCTGCTCGATGTTGGCACGGACATGATCGGGTATGCAAAAGTCTGGTTTTACAGTTATCAAGACCCCATTGGTATGAAAAGTAGACTGTACATGGGGGATATTCCCACCAGATACACAAGTGATAGCGGTCTGACAATAAAAGTTACGCTCGATTCCGTCTTCTCCAATGGATCCTCGTTTGTGATAGAAAGCTCGACAGAGCTATACGTCACCGAACGAGGTGCCGCCGAAGGAGAAATCCCTGACATCGATGACGACGGCGTGCCTGATATATGGGATCTGGACAACAGCACCCCTGACGGCTACTGGACCGATTCAGACGGACGTGGACGGATATGGGGTGACATGAATGAGGATGGTAAACTCACATCGACAGACGCTCTCATGCTCCTGCAGGCTGTGGTTGGAAAGATCGATATAGGATAAGATTTGCGATTTCGATGATATTTTAATCAAGGAATAGAGGCACTCCGACCCTATCAATATGCTTTTTAAGTTCGGGATGTTTTAGTGTATGATAGTTCACCAGATCAACTGTATAAGGCAGGTTACTGTCTTCAAAATCGCTTTTCATTTTGCGGATGAACGTATCTTGCACCCCTTCGTTCATTATTGCCAGATCAATATCACTGCCTTGTTTGTACGTTCCCTTAGCCCGACTCCCAAATACAAAAACGTTTTTCACATCAGGATATTTTTTAAAAATGTCCTGCAACGTTTTCATATCCCTATCGGAAAGCCCAAAAGAATTTTTTTCTTTTTTATTCATGGAATAATTCTGCATAATCATTTGTTTTTTTCATTTGTAAAAAAGAGGTACAGTTTTCCCAATGCAACATAAGTTTCTTCTCTTAATTGATTCTCCGAACGTTCAAATTTTTCACCGCTATAATCGTGTGAAAGCTCATTTCTTATATCCAATCCATCAATCAGCTCTTGCGCATAAGTTATATATTCGCTCTGTTGTGCCAGTCGTAACGTGTCTTTGGGCGAAGGTTTAAAAACAAATCCCTTTTCTTCCAAAAAATCTTTAATTACCTTCCACGAAAGATCAAGTGTGAACTCAAAACGCTGAATCAAACCATTTCTTTCAAGTTCGGTCAATTCTTTCAGCTCCATTGCTTCTTTCAAACGCAGGTAAGCTTTCTCAAAATTCTGAAATCGTTGTTTCCAGCGTACGTCCGCAGTCTTCATTTCCTCACCACAATGTTCACAAGATTCTTCTGGATTGATCTGTTTGATTTGTTTAAATGGTTTTCCTCCTTTGGATACTTCTTAAAATTGAAACTTTTTGTTTTATTATTATCATTATTATTTATCTTCTGATTGCTGTGATTTTTAAAATAGCTACTATTTTCTCTTGATTTGGACCCCACACCTCATTCATGAAGATACACGCACATCGGCACCCGCATTCCTGGCATGAACAACCATACACATACCACCGAGTGTCTCATCCAGAAACTCCTGCACCTCGTGCACGGCATCTGCCGCACCTCTCTTGCTGTCTGTGATCCCATAGACCACAGGTCCGAACGAACTCATCCCGGCACCATACGTACTTTCCCTTATCAGTTCGAGGATCTGCACGATCTCCGGCGTCTGAAGCGCAATCTCACGTCTTTTGAATCCCACTCCCTGTATCCGGTTTATCGAATCCCCGAATGCCTCGATGTCGCTTTCGACAACACCGGGAAGTGTCCCCATCAGAATGATATGCGAGAGTTCCCGTACTTCTGATAATGGGATCGGACACTCCTCTTCGAAGATATCTACCTCTCTTGCATCATGCGCACCCACAACGTCAGGGATTGCAAGCACGATCTCCCAGTCCGGGAATGGCTGCTGGAACAGGATCGATGCCGGCGGCAACTTCGATGTTAACCCCCCCATATCAGTCCAGTTCTTTCACGGTGCAAGAAAAACCAGTAGCAATCGGTTCAACCTACTTGGGAATATACTTTCGTTCCAGTACTAAAATGGAACAAAAATGGGACCGATTCAGTTTGGAGTACACACACCCTTTCATCACCCTAGTGGAAAGGGTGGAATCTTTTTATTATTTTCTGGTAACGTCGGATTGTCTTACGCAACCACAACTGCCATAATGGAGCACTATCGATCTGAAAAGTCGTTTACACCGATAATCTGTGT
>JAYELB010000319.1:0-2066 GCA_034717055.1 Methanobacteriota archaeon | reverse complement strand
TTCGTCGGGATGCTCAAGTTCTCAAGCAAAGCAGCATTCGGGATGGGATTTTCCAGACTGAACATCCGTGAGATTCTTGCAGTCGCATCGGTCTACCTTGTTATTCCTTTTCTGATGTGTGCAGTGATCAATATTGCTGGTGATGCACTTTACGAATCTATAAGCACCCTCTTTGGGATGGGGCTTGCATTTGGAGTGTTTCAACTAACGATAGCTATATCGCTCCTCGTTATTGGATTCTACACAGTCCGAAAGTGGAACCAGACAAAAAAAGATGTCAGCAGGAGAACGTTTCTCTTGATGGCGCTACCATGCCCTGTATCGCTTGCAACGATCTTTCTGACCTGTGCATTTCTTATGATCGCAGGTATGAGTGCTCTCAAAACTGGTTTACTCGTTGGGGGTGTGTTTTTTTCGACGACCCTCGTGATAACCACGGTTTTACGAAGAACCCGGTTCAGCAAGAAGCCCTCGAATCTGGGAAGCATGATGATATTCTTCGGGCTTCTCTATTTCCTATCGATCCTGCTTGTTCCAGCGTATCTGCCTGTGAGCGAGATGGATATATCAATCAAGGGATTTCCGGTGAGCGATATGATCCCGGGATTTCTCTTCATCCTGCTCATGACCTGTATCGGATTTGTGCGTGGCAGGATCAGGATTACTAACCGGAGCGGACGATGAAGCCGAGACACATCGCTGTCGAGATTATGCCGAGGGTGTTGTGGATTATTATGGCGATCTGCCTGTATATGTTCCAGCATTTCGCGAACGAGCCACCAATATTCGCCGAGAATATCCTGCTGCGGTCCTTCGGAATCCCTCTGGTGATTGGAGGGCTCTTGATCCGGATGTATGTGGGATACTATATGCGGCGTGCGCTCTTTTACAAAACGCTTGTAACAGACGGCCAGTTTGGATATGTCAGACACCCGATGTACCTCGGAATCTACGTAATGCTCTTTGGAATCGGGCTTCTCTTATTCTCGCATGTCTGGTTTGCGGTGATGCTAGCGTTCGTTCCGATCTGGTATCCGGATGGCAGGGTTGAAAAGATGCAGATGATCGAGCTATACGGATCTGCATATCTCGACTATAGAGAACGAACCGGGATGCTTATACCAAAGATATGGATGAAGGAGTAATAAAATGGAACTACTGGACGAACTTATGAAGATTCTGCTTACGATCAACAATGCGATGCTGTATCCTGTGTTGCTATTGCTGATACTGCTGGTTGCTCTCTGTTTTGTGTTCGCAGGGGACATGATAGCTGAATACTCAAAACGGAGCAAAGTATTCGATGACAAGTTTAACGTAGGTCATCTGAGCGGTTTTTGTGAGGCAGTGAAGAGACTGGTCACAGAGCACCGGAACCCCAGCGATGAAGACATGCTCTCTGTGAAAATCGGACGGCTGCTTCAGGAATACGAGGCAGAAGCCGGAAAAAAACTCGGAAATACCCGCCTTCTGATACGGATTGGTCCGATGCTTGGGCTCATGGGCACCCTGATACCACTGGGTCCGGCCCTCCTTGGACTCACTGCGGGAAACATCGAACAACTGGCAAACAATCTCGTGATTGCGTTCACATCGACTGTGGTAGGGCTTCTAATCGGTGCAGTCGCGCTCACGGTTGCAAGCGTCAGGCAGCGGTGGTACTCGCAGGACCTGGATGACATGGAGTACATGGCAGAATTATCGATTGCGAAGGAGGGGTGACTGATCGATGAAAACAAGATTTATGGGTCGGAAACGACGATCAGATCTCGGAGGACGTTCGGGCGTGGACGACGACCCCTTAAGTGGCGTGGCGAACCTATTTGATGTGGCGATCGTCTTTGCGGTTGCTCTGATGCTTGCGCTTGTGACGTACCACAGCCTCCCTGAACTGGTCTCATCCACATCGAATGTGACGATTGTGAAGAACCCTGGGACGCCGGATATGGAGATCATAATCAAGCAGGGCGAGACGGTAGAGGTCCAGAAGATAACAGATGTGGACGTTTACGGCATGGGAAAGGTTCTGGGTACCACATATCTACTGGATAGCGGCGAGGTGGTCT
>JAYELB010000318.1:0-2080 GCA_034717055.1 Methanobacteriota archaeon | reverse complement strand
CAGACATATGAATCACCAGCTCATAAATTCAACAACTTCGTTTATCATGACAACTGGTTGCATAATCTCTTGATTTCTGCATCGATGGGTGGCTATCGCCAGTGACCACAGAAAACAGCAGAACCAGCAATTTTTTAAGACTGTCTGACGTGTGGATAATTTCAGGATCGCATCCCAGTTCGGACAGGCTGTATTTTAAGAAACCTTCGACTTTATGATATTTCGGGTCTTGCAGATCAATATATGCGAGCCTATAATCATCACCCAATTCATCAAGAGATTTCAAGAAAACATAATAGAGTATGGACGACTTCCCGATTTTCCGTTTCCCAAAAACATCGCAACTCTGTAGGGTTAAAAGACGGTTATAGATCGTTTTGAGCTCATCCTTACGCCCAAAAAATTCTTCAGGATTCTTAATTATCGTCCTGTTTGAGAAGAGATTACTTTCCAGCATGTCAGACTTTACTTCACTTACGATGTATTAACCATTTTGATAAAATTTCGGAGTATTGTTCTCCCGGTTGTGTACAAACGCAACCACGACTTATCTTTACAGACTATATCGGCGTCCCTTCGGTCTGCGTCAGTTCCCCGAACCTCTGCATCAACTTTTTCGTGATTGTCCCGACCGATCCATCGCCGACCGGACGCCCATCGACCATCGTGATCGGCGCGATCTCGGCTGCGGTGCCGGTTACAAAGACCTCGTCAGCGGTGTACAGGTCAAAAAGACCGAGATCGGTCTCTCGCAGGGGATAGTCGAGATCCTGCGCGATATCGATGGCTGCTGCGCGCGTGATCCCGCGCAGGTTGTTCATGACCGTTGGCGTCGAGATTGTGCCGTTTTTTATGATAAAGATGTTATCGCCGGATCCTTCCGAGATATTCCCACGCACATCAAGGATGATCGCTTCATCGCCACCCTTGTGGTTTGCTTCGATCTTTGCAAGGATGTTGTTAAGATAATTCAGAGACTTGATATTCGGGGAGAGCGATTCCGGCGCATTCCTCCGCACCGTGACTGTGACTGCAGAAAGCCCTTTGTCGTACAGATCGCCGTACATCGCGTCCCATGGCTGGGATATGATGAACACATTTGGCACCGGGCACTTTCTTGGGTCAAGACCGAGATCGCCGACGCCTCTGGAGACGATCGGTCGTATGTACGCGTCCACAAGATCATTGACACGAAGTGTTTCGAGGAGAGCTTGTTTCATCTCAGCCTTTGAGAGTGGGATATCCAGCATGATCGCCATTGCCGAATCATATAAACGGTCGATGTGTTCATCCAGACGGAAGACACGCCCGTTGTATGCGCGTATACCTTCGAAGACACCATCGCCGTATAAAAAGCCGTGGTCGTAGATCGAGGTCACTGCCTGATCCTGTGGCACGAAATCACCATTCGCATAAACTTTAAGCATATAATCACCTGCATATCGTTATCGCTGGATCGCTTATAGGTGTTGCGACAGTATCAGGAATAGTAGAAGACCTGTATATGGCATGGGCCCCGGGTTTCTGCCGGGCACGCAGATATGCAAACGGGTTTACGGCAGCAATTCTCATTTTGAAAATTTTATCAGGCACCAACGACCCGAAACAGCAAAAAAGATAAAATTGCGACAGTGTTTCTTAAAAAATATGTCACTTTTGTAAATTATATTGCATTAGTCCTACTTTGTCACATTACAGACAAATCAATAACGGGCGATGACATGACCCCAAACCGTTTGGAAAACAAAACCAACATCAAGCGCCTGGATAGGCGGTTAATCTGACAAAGTAATATTAGTTATTTGCATAATGTACCGATAGCATGTGCCAAACAAAATTCGAGACTTTTTAATTTGTTCTGGTCGGTTGAAAACATGACGCCAACCCGGCAAATACAAATATGATTGGATGGATGAAATCAGTGAAATCGGTGTTAATCTGTGGTTAAAATAGTATCAGCCACAGATTAACGCAGATAGACACAGATTAGCTGTGTAAATGACTTTTCAGATCGGTAGTGCTCCCTTATTGCAGTTGTGATCGCGTAAGGCAATCCGACGTTCCCAGAAAATAATAAAAA
>JAYELB010000317.1:0-2085 GCA_034717055.1 Methanobacteriota archaeon | reverse complement strand
TTACTCAGCAGATATTCAATACGCTGAACCCCGCGATCAGTGATATCGAACGTTGTTGGATTTGAATTGATTTTCTGCAGCAACCCCCACTTCCAGTATCGTAAACAATACACAAGAGCATTGTGTTTATTGATCCCAGCCTTATCTGCAATGTCTTCAACTGATAACGGACTTTCAAACAATATTTGTAATATCTGAAGCTTTCTATAGTTCCTCTGCATCCTGTAACTCCTTCTGGTCTTTGGAATCGTCCAAATCGCACAAATCTCCTGCGATTGCAGCGATCTCGTCTGCAACAACTGGCAAACGAATATCGCACCGTACGGTTCCATTGTATAGTTCTACATCCCTACCTCGTTATGGTTTTTCTGATTTACAATGTTATAATAATCCTTAATCGCTTATATATGCATGTGACTAATTTCATCCATCGGACAGGTCAGCGATGAGGCGGATGCGCTGTTCGCGGAGATCCGGGCAGACGTGAGCTGATCATACTACATGAAATGGTAAAATCATAATGTGGTGGGACGTTACGAGAAGGTGCATTAAACCGGACCGCATGCTTTCAGCAGTTTCGATCGATCTGGCATATCTGAATGGGCACCATCTGCCTTTATTGGACCGCCGGTGCATAGCATGGCGACCACATCCTCACGCACAGGTTCGGAATTGGGGGTGGCGATTAGATCATCACATCGGAGATATCTGGTGCATGTTTGTGGAATATAGAGCTGTACGACAGAGTGGTTCCCAATAACAATCATTTCGGCACGCCACAGTTTACTATCGGTAGCTTCTCTGGTGCGTTTTATGGTTTTTGTCGCCGGTTCTTCTGTTTCGACACGACTGAATAATACACGCTTTTTGACCCGGCACCATATCTCCTACCTCCCACCTCTTTGGGCGCCTCTTTGGGTGCGTCTATGAGTCCCCCCATATACGCCCCCATACCCACCCCCCTCCCACCGCAAAAACCATGTAAAATGGGAATTTTAAGGGTGTTAAAAATGGAACAAAAAGATTATATCCTTGATGTGGATATGTATAATCGTGGGCGTGAACAAGACAGGATTCATCGCACAAGACCTATCCTATCCACCGGTACTCGAACGGTGGGGGGGTCATTCCAGGTGTCATGGTCAACCCCCTGCCCAGTAAACCGCAGTCGCATCGATGTAATGCCGCGTGAGGTCACGAGTACGGTCAACGGATATCAACACCATCAAGATGACAATCAAAAACAAGTCCGACATCAGCCGGGAGATCCAGCAGAAAATCGCAATCTCCATGATCGGCAGCGGAACAATCGAAAAGCAGTTTATCCGCAATTATCTCTATAAAAAACCCTCTGCAACGGCAGATGAGATCAATGAAGCGTATAAGCATCTCGTGGATGACGTGACCGGCGCATATCTCCGGGCAGGATACGGTTCGAAGAAACTGATGGGATACCTGCATGAGGCGTACGGGATAACGGTAACCGAAAAAACAATTCTGACATGGCTCGGGAAGCACGGTGTCGCGATTCGACCGCCGACGTGGGAACGAGAGCGGATTCTACATAGCAGATGGGAGCGCGAGCGCGTGAGAGAGATTGAGAGTCTCATAGAAGATGTGGAATCATTGGAAAAACGTTATGGTTCATGTGTGGATGAAATGGTGACGTGTAAATCGGAACTCCGTATGTGCGAGAGAGAGAACAGATCTCTCACGAGCAGACTCGAGGGATGTAAGCAAGAGGTAAAAGAACTGATTTTAAGTGGTTGAACCTATGATAAACCGGATGAAACCTGAGTGTACACACTATCATTTTTAGACGGATGTTTGCGTTTTGTTTGACTGGCAGCCGTCTACACACATGATCGTCTCAAGCTGCAGCGCATTTCTTATATCATGCGAACAAGAGATCTATGTAAAATCGAACGCATGTTGGATGACGTGGCGGAGGGAACTAGTGGGGAAATCAGAGTTTGGCTGCAGGGATTGGTATGCAAGAAGTGTCCGGATATTTCGTATTATCTGCAATGATCTGAAAGATATGCATAAATAACCAATTAAAAAACATACAACATCATGTGTGGG
>JAYELB010000316.1:0-9282 GCA_034717055.1 Methanobacteriota archaeon | reverse complement strand
CTTGATACCCCACCGCTGCATCTGATTGTAGTCAAACATGGGTTGGGTCTGCGGCTCCATTAAAACAGGAATATCCCGCACCGCTTCCCCCGAAAGGATGCGTTTTGCCATCTCTGCTGCAACCTGCCCCTGATACATGCCACTAATCAGTTTTCCTCCGACGATACCATGTGGCAGAATCTGAACAGAGTACCCATATACCGGTCGCACACTTGCTCTGCATACACGCGGGACCGCTTCCTTTGAAGAGTAATACGTTCCGGAATTGTCGCGGTTCAATGTTACGAAAATCACGATGGTGTCATCAGATAACCTGCTTAAGGTATCCTCGATCTGTTCCATAGACAAACTGTCATCGATACGAGTCATCCGAACATTTTCATAATACCCTGATAGTTCATGTATCTGGCTCCAGAGTTGCGTTCCCGTAGGCGTGCTGTCAACAACAAAGACAACCTCCCGGGTCTCAGGATGCAGGCTTAAAGCAATATCTATCGTCTCTTTTACAGATATAAGCTCAATAACCCCTGTGAATACATCCCGATCTACAAGATTGGGCGCCTCAAGATTATTCACCCCGCAGAAGACCACCGATGCTCCCAGGAACAAGTCATCATGACATTTGCGAAGAAAATCAAGTGCGTTATCATCGGTAGATATGATCAGGTCAAATGTTTGGTTGCCATACTTATATTTATAAAAGTCATATATTTTCTCTTTGTACCGGACATCATATCTTATGGATTTGGTATCCATATATTCTATCGTGAGTTCAATATCATCTTCTTCGGATATCATGACCGACTCAATCCCTTTCACGGTGTTGTCGGTACATAAAAATCCTTTGTGATACGAATTCAGCACAAGCACACGTTTTACAGGCTCTTCCTGCGAACACGAAAGCGGGACATACAGGGAGAGGATAAGAAGCAGAAAGATGCTGAAAATTGCTATGGACATACTCTGCACACCCATCATTGTCCCCCTCCCTTTGCCGGAATCGTGAAATAGAACGTCGCCCCCATTCCCGGCTCCGATTCCACCCACATCCTGCCGCCGTGCCGATCCACAATCTTCTTGCAGACGGAAAGTCCGATTCCGGTTCCCGAATACTCATCTCTGCCATGCAGGCGCTGGAATATCACAAAGATGCGGTCGAAGTATTCAGGAGAGATCCCGATACCGTTATCCGCGACCGAAAAGATCCAGTCAGACCTTTTCCGCTCCGCTGCGATGTGGATGCGTGGCGGCTCCTCGCCTTTAAACTTGATCGCGTTACTAATCAGGTTCTGAAACACCTGCGCCAGTTGCGAACCATCCACCATCACTGTCGGAAGGGTATCATGGGTGACCACTGCACCACTATCGTCAATAGATGCTTTCAGGTTGGCAAGCGTCTGCTCAAGAAGAGTCTTACAGTCGGTTGGCTCGGAGGGCTTGCCGCGTGTGCCGACACGCGAGAACTCGAGCAGATCATTGATCAGCGTCCGCATCCGGTTCGCGCCGTCCACAGCAAAGTCGATGAACTCATTGGCATCAGAGTCAAGTTTTCCCTTATATCGGCGCTTCATAAGCTCCATATAGCTCGATACCATGCGCAGCGGCTCTTGCAGGTCATGGGACGCGACGTACGCGAACTGCTCTAGTTCGGCGTTGGAACGCTTCAGATCAAAAACGCTCTTGCGCAGTGCCTCTTCAACCCTCTTGCGCTCGGTAATATCCTTAGCCAATACTAAATTGTTGTGTGCAAGAGCAGAGAGTTTTTTCGCGATGAGCCATAACAAGTCAAGCACTTCTTCGAACTTTGCCAGCGACATCTCCGACATCTTCTCAAAAGCATCGAGCATTTCATCCGTATCAGCATCAATTTCCTTTGCATACGTTTCAATTCTGTTTTTATCGACATGCATCGCATTGCTCTGACCAATCAGCCAGTTTGCGATGTGCTCACCTCCGACAATTATTGGAGCGCTGGCATCGACAAAACCACAGCTAAGACATTGTTCATAAGTTGGTTTCATACGTGCCTTTGCCTTTTCCCCAAGAACCCTATCGGACTTTATGCAGTTTATATTTCCCTTTTCCGTACTTCTGATGATATCACACACACCGCAGAAATTGCTTGCTTTTGTAATTGGCGTACCATCGATATCTGAGATAATAGATGCTACATTATTTGCAGCGGAAAAGGCATCCTGAATCTGCTGAAGGTCTGTTACATCAATTAAATCGGTTAGGGAAACATTTTTAACATCTTTATCAGGTGATAAGATGTAATCGAGTCGTACCCTGAGACGGTCTTCGCTTTCTCGGAGTGCCTCTTCGGCACGTTTGCGCTCTTCATCGAGTTCGATTGCATGAATACCAAAAGCAATATCTCCGGCTACTTCAAAGACTAATGCCTGCTCTTCCGCATCCACAGCAAGCTCTGCAGGGACTGTGACAGAAAGCAGACCGTAAACCCGCCCCCCGTGTTCCAACCGGATGGTCATTGCTCTTCTGCCACCATTCGGTTCCGCGAGAGGACAATCCGCGCAGGTGGCGGCAGGGTCCTCTATCACTATTACCCCGGATTGTGTGAGTGCCTTCTTTGCGCATACTGGCAACTCTCCCTGCTCCAGTCGTTTCACCATAAGCTCAAATGCTTCGTAGAACCCTGCTTCGGCGGTCGTTACAAGCTGTCCCGACTCATCCGACAGAGCGATCCATGCGTTATGGTAGCCGCGTGTCTCTATAAGATTGTTACAAGCGCCTTGAAGCAGCCTGCCCCGATCATTTGCCTTTGTGATGAGCTGATTAACGCCCCGTATGGCACGGAGCACAAGGTTGAGATGTGCCATCCGCTCCTCCAGATGCTTGCGCTCTGCAATGTCACGTACAACCACCAGCACCCGTTCGTGCCCCCCGATGACCGCGCTTTTCATACTTACTTCCACCCAGAACAGACGTCCGGATTTGTGCTTGCCCATCCATTCGAAGACCTGGGGACCCTCTGCCGCTGCTTTCTTTAGCCACTTGATGGCGTCTTCCCCGGTGTACGGCACTTCGCTCACGCTTATGGTTTGCACGCCCTGTCTATGAAATTCCTCGCGGGTATAGCCGTACATGTTACACGCGGTGTTGTTGACGTTAAGGATCGCTCCGGTCTCTATGTCATGGATGAAGATGGCATCATTGACCGAATCGAAGATCGTCCGAAACCGATCCTCACTCTCATTAAGCGCATCTTCGCTCTCACGCTGCTTGTGCAGAAAATCTGCCGCCACCACCCCCCCTGCCAGACAAGCAAGGATAAATGCAGTTCTCACATAAAGTACATAAGGTGGGATGTCCAGCGCAAGCAACTCAAGAAAAGAACTCTCATCATAAAATACCAAAGAACCGACAACGCTGTCGATAAACCAGAAAATAACCCCGGACAAGAGCGAGGCACTTATAATATAGTTGGTGTTCGTCTGGTCACTCTTCACTCCCAATCCGAACAATCTTCGTATGAATCCAAACGTGAACTTCCATCGCGGAACTTTCTTTGGAATCAGACCTCTGATACCATAAATATCCACTATGCCCTTGTATTTCCGATAGCTATTCGAACTCAGATCCAAACCCAGCTCATCAAGCACAACCTGACAATCCTCGCCACGGTCCCTGACCCGTATGATCCATTCGAGACGCTTGTGACCTTCCTCAATCTGATCCGAAGAAAACTCATCAGATAATGCATTCATCAACTCTTTCGGAATTTTCCTCATAATACAACCATCCATTATACCTGCATTGATTAACTATAATACAGCATAACCATTGCTGGGACCCCATAGCCACCACATCGATTGGCAGCCACCTGCCAGAGCTGATAATAATCCGTATCTCCACCCCCACGCGAGGGTTATGAGCATCGGAAACAGGAGCCCTATCAGGACAACGGCGATGTACGGTGGGAAAGGAAAATTGATGGTATGAAAGTTAAAGACAAACCCCAGTAACCCAAAGAGGATCGAGATCATAATCTTGTGTGATGCGGCTATCTTTGTACCATTCAAGTCCGGATGTTCGGAAGCATCATCAACTGTGCCAACTTGTCCCATGAGCCACCCCCTCTACTACTATTCCCACTCATTCGTTTTTGGTCCCGGAAGATATAATGTTTTTGGGTCGTGGCTTCCAACTTGCCCTGATGTTGGGTTTGAGATCATAAACACATTTGCCGAAATTATCTTCAGATCTGATATTGCAGAAACAGAGGCACCGCTCGTCCCGGAACAGCCGGAGCCGAACAATGAGTTTAACCGTAGAGGGTGCAGAAGAACGTGGAGGATCGATTTAAAAAACTCTTGCACCCCTCATATATGCTGGCTTCGGCGATATCGGCATCGTCGCATGCTTTTGCAGATCGTATTCGGCGGCTATTTTCCCGGTCAGGGAACAGAGGATCACGATTCAAGAGTTAGATCAACGGATCTGAGCAGTTACAAAGAATCCAAAAAAGAAAAAAGATTCCCGAAGTATTTCGGGCAATCTATACTTTAGTTATACCGAATGATTGTATCAGAATGTCCGGGTTGGCGGTACCGCTCGTAATAGTCTTCTTGCTCGCAAGATCGTTAACAGTGATCTCAGCAGGCGCAAACATCGCACCATCGACCTTGAAGAAGTCGAAGCCAGCCGCCTTGAACGTTTCGAAGAATGGCTTTCCGTAGTCTCTGGACGTCTCCGACGGCACCTTCTTCACGTAATCGGTGAGTTCGGCGATATCCGGATAATCAACGGTGTAGTACGTCTTGCCGCAGTATATGATGCAGTCGTTGGTCGAGCCCATGCATTTGGTGTCATCTCCAACGACAGGCGATATCGGGATTATTCCGAATCCGTTTTTGATCGTTGTGATGTCGAATCCAAGATCGTGTATCTTGTGTAGCCCTGTTTCAACGATTCTCGCGGAGATCTGCACAGATCCCGCAATCGAGGAGGTTGGCGCAACTGCGATGTAGAGTTCCTTTGGATCGACGCCGCATTTCTCTGCGATCATGTCGGTGACCTCTTCATTCGGAAGTTCGCTCGCTTCGAGTACGAGGACCGCCTTGTCCGAAGAATCCTTATATCCGATCTCATCATAGAGCTCCTTTGGATTCAGCGAAAGCGCACGCGCTGGTCCGGAGCCCATTGCAAAGTACTTTCCAACAATAATTCTCCAGCCCGCATACTGCGATGCCATACATGCGATGACCGGATC
This sequence comes from Methanobacteriota archaeon, assembly GCA_034717055.1. Lineage (GTDB taxonomy): Archaea > Halobacteriota > Methanosarcinia > Methanosarcinales > Methanogasteraceae > Methanogaster_A. Next base: position 4,049 of record JAYELB010000316.1, on the reverse strand, counting down.
ATCGATTGCAACCTGAATGCCAGGGACTGTGTAGTCGCCCAGTTGATATGGTATGTACTTGAGGTCTGCGAGATCTGCAAGGCATAACCTTGAGAGATACATGCCAGCACCGTATCCGCCCGCTGCTTTCACGCCAGCGTCGACGATGGTTGCTCCGTTCTTTAACTCTGATACTCCAATATCGAGTTCCTCTGCGCAATCAAGCATCTCCTTGAATGCCCGGTATCCGTATTTATTTACACTGACCATTTGGGAATCACCCAACATCACACAAGTCCTGCACCGTTATAAGATTATCGGATAGGCGCGGATCAGGATTATGGAGCCGGTCCCATTTTCAAAACACGCCATAGCACCACAAAGATGATTCCCTCTAATTCATCATCTCCGCACCAGCAGTTTGTTCAGGTCCCCGCTCGTAACCATCCCGATGACCTTCCGGTTCGAATCGATCACCGGAAGCGCTGAAATCTTGTGCCGTTCCATCTTCCTAACAGCAATCTCGACAAACTCATCAGGGCTGCTTGTGACCACGCGCCCGGTCATTGCGCTCCCGACGGTGCCGGTGTACCCGCGTGCCACTGCTTTTGAGATATCCCAGGAGGTGACAATTCCAACAAGGACTCCGTCCTCTGATAGCACTGGCAGGTGATTGAATTTGCCCTCGATGATCAGTTCAGCCGCCTCTTTGATCTCTACATGTACGCTGACGGTGCGCACACGTTCAGACATCGCATCTCGCACCAGCAGTTGCCCCTGGACCTCCCGCATCGACTTTACTGTGCCGCGTCTTTGCAGCTGCTCTGCTGGACTGCTCACAAAGAACTCACCATCTTTGATCCATTGCTTGAGTTCATCCGCAATCGTCCGTGCGATGTGAAAACTCGAAAGCGGGGAAGTTCGAACCTCCTTCCCATCGATGTCAACGATTCCGGACTTTAAATCCTCATAAGTTACCTCTTGCACAGTGGGATGTCCTGATACTCCATAGTCCAGGATGTTCGTTCTGATGCCGGCATCGCTAATCCCTGTTGCGGCGGCGATCTCCTCGTTTAAGATGGGTATTGGGATGCCAATCCCGACATACATGCTGATCCCGTATCCGCGAAAGACCGCGCCGCGTATGTATCGCGTATCCATCTCCTTGAGATTTCCTGAGAGCATCAGTGTAGAGAAACTGTTATCAGGATCGTGCTGGGTTCCGCTACCGACCACATGCCCCTTCGCACCTCCCAAAAATATCCTTGTACCGATGCCGATCGTCCTGAACTCGGGATCATTGGAGATTGGGGAGAGCACACCGGAACCAGAGTATGAGACATTGCCAAATCCCGGAAGAAGCGTTCCCATGTAGGTGTACAGGGTGCGTTTTGTCGAGTTTGTCGCGGCAGCGTACCGCTGATACGCGTTTCTCGGGTTTAGCATCACCGCCTGATTCAGATCATTGATCGTGATGCTGGTATCCAGTATCTTGCGCGGATAGCAGTCAGTTCCGGATGATTCTGCATGTATATCGATCTCCCGCCCTGCGATCAGATCCTCGATCACATGCCCGCCGCCATAAGAGTCATCCGAATCGGACGGCTGTGTTGCACCGAGATATGCATCGACTGCGGCTACGCCCGAATACGCCTCGACACCATTCAGGTGCACGCGCTGCATCCGGATCGGTGGATCGGAGTGCCCGAAGTTTAAGAATACGCCTGATGAGCACATCGCCCCGAATGTGCCTGTCGTGACCACATCGACCTCTTGCGCCGCTTTTCCTGCGCCGTGCTCATGTATATACTCGGTCATCTCCTCTGCTGTGAGGACGCACGCGCTGCCATCCCGGATCCGTTCGTTGATCTCTGGTATCGTTTTCGATGTCATGGATGATTATGTGATAATCGGGTTCATCATACTTATATACATTCGCGAAGGACCTCGCATTTGTGGTAAGGTTCTCTATGTGATACTGATCGTGTTGGTGGTGTTGGTGGTGCTTGCCCGCGTCGCCGGGTTCTTTGTTTCGTGGTTCTGTGGTAAGTTGCACGCGTAGTACTACTTTGTCAGATTAACCACCCATTCAGACTCTTGCTGTTGGTTTTGTTTTCCAAACATTTTGAGGTCCTGCCACCGAACGCTGTTGATTTGTCTGCAATGTGACAAAGTAGGATTAAAATCCGCACTCGATTCAATTAATCATATGGGGATTTAAGATTTGAATGGACGTACGTATAACTTCGTATTCTCTAATTTAACTTGCCGCTACAATTCATATAGCCAAAAGTCATGTAAAAGAGTATTTTAGAAAGTTAAAGAGATGCGAATCTCTCGTATTGATGGCGTGGCAGTAGGAGAATGCGCGAAAGCGTTGGATGAGAACATTCCGGCCATCGATTTTTCATACATGTTTGAAACTCAAGCTCTACTTGGAATTAATGGCTTTATATGGCAATAGCGCGCCATTTTTGATAGTTGTGCTTATCTGAGACGGTCCGGAGTCTCCGGAAAATGGTGAAAAGTCTAGTTGAGTGAATGAAACCCCATATCACAGTCTCAGAGTCTGCTCAGAACGCAAGCTCCAAATAGTGGAGCACGATTACGAGAAGCGCACCGACTGTTCCACCGATAGCGCATATCGCAATCACAACCCAGGTGTATGCGATCTTGAGATCAAGCGCAAAATTTGCCAGAACCAATATGATAAGACCGATGACGGCATTTATCACCATGTTCTTGGCTGTTTTTAATACCTTGTATAAAATAACCGCTGCGATTAGTGCCAGCACGAGAATTGATAATTCAATAACCCCTGTCATGTCTACCAATTGCCATATTGGGCACGATAGTATTTAATCCTTACTCCTTACTGTCGCCAAGCACTCCGGCAAATTCGTAAAGAATGTGTTCGAGTTCATCCAAACTTCCATATTCCTGACTCATTTGCAGGTTCGGATTTCCAAGCACCATCGCAAGCGTTCGCCCCGGTGCTGTGCACGCAAAGGACCGGAATCCCGAGTCCAAGCGCCCTGCAGAGGATCGCAGACCCGTACTGGTTCCAGGCGTTCTCGCGTGTACTTGGATTTGACCGACACTCATTAGGCACGACTACCGCGACCTGCGGCGCGCTAACAGTGGCGATCGATCCCGAGGAGATGGGGATCGCAGTGGCAGGCGGGAAGGGGGAGCGTCACGAAAGACGCCTGATGAGATCAGGGCGATCTCTGAGTCAGATGCATTCTCGCTTTCGGATGACGCGGTGGATGATCTGGTAGATTCGAGCAAGATTCTGCGAAGTTCGATAATAGACTTGTTGCGGAATAACTTGGAAAAGCCCGGAGAATGGATATCCATGAAAAGGAGCAATATGCGTGGAGTAATGGACTCCTTAGAAGGCAGCATTTCATGGAATTTTATATCGCAACAAGTCTAATACGTGCGTGCAAGACGGGTACCAGTTGTATCATCACTGCTTCATCTTCACTGAGAATGGCGACTGGGCAGTGGTGCAACAGGGCATGAACAACGATGCCCGCTACGCCCGGCGGTATCACTGGCTCTCCTCAGATCTCAAGCGGTTCGTCTGCGAGCCGCATCTCGGGATCTGCTGTGATCAGGTTGGCGTGGAGGGTGAGGTGCTTGACATGGCAGCAAGGGTGAGTGAAGAGACGCGGAAGACGAGTATTGATCTCGTGAAAGACGATCCGGATCATCTGATGCGGTATTTCAGGTCTGACGCAAGCCAGAAGACGCTGTTTGATTTCGATGCACTGTCTCCCACCGTGCCACCGGTCACACCACCCACCCCTCGGCCCGCCCCGTCGTTCACGATGTCGGCGCATCATCCGGTTCTTGGCTGCGATCTCGGAAAAGGTGGGGGGAAGGTTCTTAAGAACGCGTATGAACTACAGCCGGAGAGCTACGAGGAAGTAGTCTCGCTTGCGGGGATGGGGGCTGCGAAGGTCCGGACGCTTGCGCTTGTCTCTGATCTGATCTTCGGGACTGAGCCGAGCTGGCAGGATCCCGCGACATACTCGTTTGCGCATGGGGGACGGACGGGTATT
>JAYELB010000315.1:0-2088 GCA_034717055.1 Methanobacteriota archaeon | reverse complement strand
GTGATATACAGCCCGGCGACCTGATCGTTGCACCGAACCGGCTGCCGCTTTCCGGAGTCGTGCCCAAATCGCCTGCCGACATCGATCTGCTGACTGAATTCGTCGCCAGAAAGGAAGAACTTAATGTCAATATGTATGTCAGGGATACGATGGGCAGCGGCGATGTCGCCGGGTTGCTGATGGATCGCATCCGGGAAGAGCACAGCATGGAACCCCAGCTCGTGGAGGAGCGTGTGGATATTCCAGAGGCTATCCGCAATGAGATCGCAGGAAAACGCCGCGAACTCGGTCTCAGCCAGAAAGAAGTCTGCGATGCAGTCGGGATCCGACAGCCGGTCACGTTCTATGCGTGGGAGAAAGGAACCTCGCGTCCGGTGCTCACTCACTTTGAGCGGTACATCGACCTCCTCGGAATGAACCGGGCAGCGTGCATGGACGCGGTCGAAGTGGTGCCATCCCGCCTCGATTCCGTATGGGCGACACAATATTCCGCATCAGGAAGTAACCGTGTGCGCGATTATATTTCAATACATGATCTCTCGCTTGAGGGCATATCACGGTTAAACAATGTCATATTATCTCCTGTGCACTATGCGGATCACGCCATATCTCGCCATATCCCGGTAAATGAGGATTTGATGGAGATTATCGGGTTCTTTGTTGCGGACGGGAGCCTGAGCCAGCGCGGAGGCGTGCGGTTCGCAATCGGGAAGAACAACATCAGGTTTGCTGAAAAATTGGCGGGAATGATCAAATCCACCTTTGGGCTGGATGCAAAATACTATGATAGCTCCGAAACACGTGCAGACGAGATAAAGATTGTTAATTCGGTCGTGGCTGCGCTTTTCAGGCACGTCTTTGGTTTCGATTCCGCGAAAGCCCACACCAAGCGGATACCAGACATGGTCTTTAACGTGAATCCGGATCTGCAACTCGCGTTTTTGCGTGGATACTTCATGGGTGACGGCACAGTTTCAAGCAACCAGATCGCAGTCAGCACAGTCTCACGCGATATGGCAGCACAGTTGCAGTACCTTCTGCTTGCGCATGGCGTGGTCTGCTCGATGTCAGTGCGTGAACCGACCGGGGAGCCATCGGGCATGATCCGGGGTAAGCCGATCACACAGCGTCATGCTGCATATATCCTGAGTGTTGCAGCACGGGATGACCTCCTGCATCTTGCGCCGGTCTGGACAGCGCACCATCTGGCAGACAAATTGATACCAAAGATCGAGAAAGAGGCTACTACGGGCACAGGTATAAACCGGGCATCTGTTCCGCTGCACGGGGATCTGATCGGACTTCCGGTACGATCGGTTACGGAGGTCGAACCAACCCGCGGGATGGTTTACGATTTCTCAGTCGGGGACACAGAGAACTTCATCTGCGGGATGGGTGGCATCTGCTGCCACAATACTGATGCTGATGTCGATGGATCTCACATCAGAACGCTGCTTTTGACGTTTCTGTACCGCTACATGCCCGAATTGATCGAGGCGGGCTACGTCTACATCGCGCAGCCGCCACTATATCAGGTCAAGAAGGGGAAGGTCAGGCGGTATGCGTTCACGGATGAGGAACTGGACGCGATACGGGCCGAGATGGGGGAGAATGGTGTCACGGTGCAGCGGTACAAGGGTCTTGGTGAAATGAACCCGTCACAGCTATGGGAGACTACGATGGATCCCGAGACGCGGACGATGCTTCAGGTTCGAATCGAGGACGCAATGGAGGCTGACAGGATGTTCACGATACTGATGGGAGATGCTGTCGAGCCGAGACGGGCGTTTATCGAGAAACATGCACGAGAGGTAGAGAATCTGGATGTGTGAGAGGTGATACCGCCTGTGCAGTGCTGAATAGCGAGGGTACACAGGATCGGGGGGAGTAGTACGCGATATGTTCGCGGTCAAACGAGTGGGGGGGGTGACATCTGGGCTGATGAAAAGACGTTCATCCAGCCCCACTAGATTGATCCTATTTCTGTTCCTTTTTGTCACCCCGTCCGCAATAGACAATGGATAAGTGGCGTGCTGAATGCGGCATGTTTCACAAATATCGATGAGTGATCACATACTGTAAGATCTT
>JAYELB010000314.1:0-9296 GCA_034717055.1 Methanobacteriota archaeon | reverse complement strand
AGGAGAAATGCGATGAGGTATATTTCGGGGGAGGGGATGTTGAAGTACACCATGTGTATGTATGGTTGATCTTTGTAAAAAGGTGTGTATAGGGGGTCTGAGTTTATAGTGTATATACCACAAGAAACGTTTTTCCAAATAGAATGGTTGCTACTGCGTTTTGTATTCGACACATCGAAATCCCGATTGAGGGCAATGGCTTTTTGTTCTCCTGTTGATGTAGATCTAAATCGATTTCGTAACAACGAAGTTGGTTGCAGGAATTTTTTTGTCCCGAATGTATTGCGACACATTTGAGATGGATATCGCTCACGAAGTTATATGCCCCCTTTGTATAGATACTAACATGTTTATAAAAATTTTAGATGAATTTGAAGATAAATTACAGTCGATAACAGAGGAAGCGGGTTATAAAGTTATAAATGTCGGGAGATATGACCCATTTAAGAACATTTGACTAGTAATCGTTACAATTTCTATCTCTGTTCCCCAAACACGATGACGTTTGTTTAAACCCATTTTTGACATTCAAACCACCCCACTTGACGAATCTGCTACATACACTGGCATCATCTCCTCCTTTCACAGCAACCGATATATACCATGAGGCCCCACCTGTCAATACCCCTTCTTCGAGGACTGGTGTGAATCGATGATCACCGGAGCATAAGAACGGGGCACATAACCGCATCGAATAGGTCCTTGCAGGAGTTACTGGTAAACCTATCGATGACTGCCAAGCCAACCCCGGTGCGGAACAGGTGATATTGCCCGGCACGAGGGTACTGTGATGACAACGGAAAAATCCAGTGGATGATCTCACGGAGTTAGTGCGTCCGGGCTACAACCACAAAAATGAGTCAATGTCCTACGAAGATGCCATAAAAGACACCGGAAACGGTGTTATAATCGATTTAAAGGTAATACCCGGGTCCGGAAGCACAGAAGTCCCGAGTGGATACGATGAGTCGCGAAACCATATCCGTGCGAAAGTGTCTGCAAAAGCCATCAATGGTAAGGCAAACAAACAGTTGATCAGGGAGTTATCAAGGTTATTTGGGTTAAGTTCCGCACATATCCGGCTGAAGGGTCAGGCGAGCACAAGGAAGTCGATCGAACTGATTGGAGTCACCAGGGCGGACGTGATCCGGACTCTGTCGTTATTTTTTGAGCATGACTGCGAGAACTAAGGATGCGGTTCGCCGCTACGAACTGCTCGAGCGTGTGTTGCATGACCTCATAGAGATGTCCGACAGCGGTGCTGTGATCGTGGTGGAGGGGATAAACGACGAGTCGACACTGCGCAATCTTGGGATATGCGGCGCGATCGAGTCGCCATGCGGGCGGTCCTTGTTGCATTTTACGGATTCGCTTGCGAGCAACTACGATTCTGTGATCGTGCTTACGGACTGGGATCGTAGGGGCAACCAACTCTCGGTACAGATTGTTAGATATCTACAGTCCCGTGATGTAGCGATCAATACAGACCTGCGTTCCCGGCTGAAGAAACTGGTGCAGAAGGATATAAAAGACGTTCAAGGTCTCAAGCGACATATCATGAAACTACGGCAGGATATTATAAAATATATCAAATAATGTTAGGAACCATAACCTTATTATATCGTCACCAACAAACTGACCTATAATCGATAAAAAAGTAGTCTTTCGGTTGATCACACTTGCACGATCTCGAAAGTTTCTGAGGTAGAACCCATGCGCGGTTCGAGGGGAACATCAGAGATCAATCATCCATCATATTCATACAGGCTGTAGAAAGATGCAATAAACCGTAACACGAAATAGAGCGCGTTACTGCGGGAATGCATTGGTGTGAGCGGGTTAACTAGTAGACTATTGGTATAAAGGTGAATTATATGCAAGATACTGATACAACGAAATACGTCATTCAAGCTACAATATCAACAGACGGGCTCATTGAACGACCTGATGTAGTCGGAGCGATCTTCGGACAGACTGAGGGGTTGCTGGGCAGCGATCTTGACCTGCGCGATCTCCAGAAGACCGGGCGGATCGGCAGGATCGATGTGGCTATCAGTTCCAAAGGTGGCAAGTCAAGTGGAACGATCACCATCCCATCAAGCCTCGATCGCGTCGAGACTGCGATTCTGGCAGCATCGCTCGAGACCATCGACCGTGTTGGCCCGTGTACGGCAAACATCTTGCTTGAGAAGATGATAGATGTGCGCGCTGCAAAGAGAAAGCACATCATCGACAGGGCGAAGTACGTCTTGACTGAGATGTTTAACCAGACAGTCCCTGAAAGCCAGGAGATTGCTGATGAGGTCAAGAAATCGGTGAGGATTGAGGAGATAACCGCTTATGGCAAAGATAATCTTCCGGCAGGTCCGCATGTGATGGACTCCGATTCAATCATCCTTGTCGAGGGGCGGGCAGATGTGCTCACTCTGCTGAGATATGGGATCAAGAATGCAGTTGCCGTCGGCGGGACGAGCATTCCGGATTCGATCATCCCGCTGTGTAAGGAGAAGACCGTCACAGCGTTCACAGACGGAGATCGCGGTGGAGAACTGATCATCAAGGAATTGCTCCAGATGGCGGACATCGATTTTGTGGCGCGCGCTCCTGATGGCAAGGGCGTGGAGGAACTCGTCCAGAAGGAGATCATAACATCGCTGCGCCAGAAGGAGCCGGTCGATCAGGCGGTCATCAGTTATGCGCAGGAAGCCGAACCAAAGAAGAAGATACACGATCGTGGTACGAAGATACGCAAGAAATCCGTTTCAAAACCCCCTAAGGTCGAGAAACCAGAGAACGGTTCCGAATTCTCGGCACACATAAAGGAACTTTCTGATACCCTGGGTGCACGGCTGCTCGACGGCGACACCAACATCATCAAGGAGGTGCCGGTGCGGGATCTTGCGGATTCACTGAAAGATTGCACCGATAACATCTATGGTGTGGTCTTCGATGGTGTGATCACCCAGCGGATACTGGACATCGCTGCTGAAAAAGGCGTGAAACACATAGTCGGGGCTGAGATGGGTCATATCACCAAGCACCCCACCTCAGTCAGCGTTATGGCAGCATCCCACTCATAATCATCGTAAACATGCCGCAGAGAAGTTCTCTTGCGGTTTTGCGACCAGATACAATGTCAAGCAGTTGGATCACGTCTATCGGGACACCGGAAGACAGTCGGTCCGATCCTCTTTTTCTCTGCGTACTCTCAAACACCGATACGTGCCAGATCCCGAATATCTCGGCTGCGGGCGCAACCACCGAACTGAATGATTACACGCCGGCAGGCGATGCCGAGATCGTGGTGTATGGCAGCACCCGCAGCGTTTTGGAACTGCCGATGAAACCGGACGGTGCGCCAACGCCGGCTGTCATGACTCGCGCTGCGTTGCAACTGACTGGCATCCCATATCTTTTCATAAACGCAGGACTCCGGATCGTTCCGGATGTTCCGATAATTGATCTTGGCGCCCTGCCCGGGCGTGATATCAGGTATAGGAACGCTGTGCCTCATGCGGGTGCGATCTATGGGCACGCAACGCAGATCGGCATGCAACTCGGGAAACTATCAGACTTCATTATAATAGGCGAAAGCATCCCCGGCGGCACGACCACAGCTCTTGGCATTCTCACAGCACTCGGGTACGATTACGGCGTCAGCAGCAGTTATATAGAAAATCCCCTCGATATCAAACGTGCGGTTGTGCATCAGGGCATCGATGCATCAGGGCTAACCACGGATAAGGCGCGTGCTGATCCGCTGCGTGCCATCGCAGCCATCGGCGATCCGATGATGCCTGCTGTTGCAGGGCTGATCCGCGGTATGACCTCGTCTGACGTGAGCATCGTTCTTGCAGGCGGCACCCAGATGATCGCGGTATTTACGATACTTGCGCATCTTGGCATCGATACCCGCGGAATCTCGATTGCGACCACGAAGTACGTGTCTCAGGATCCTTCGATTAACTTTGATGCGGTGATCAGCGATCTCGGATGCCCTATCCATGTCGTCGATCCGGGTTTCTCGGGTTCGCGTATGGCGGGATTGCGTAAATACGAGGCAGGCGAGGTCAAGGAAGGGGTCGGCGCAGGTGGTGCAATGTATGCGGCAGGAATGCTTGGCATCACCCAGAGAGAGATGCTTGGTGCGGTCGAGGCGGCGTATGAAGAGTTGATGGGTGAATAATGAGGGATTACCGATGAGATTAAAGATAAATATCCACAATATCTACAATACCCAGAAGATACAGCAATATAATCAGCATTGGTTGATGAATCAGGTAAATTACCAATGAATGTCTTCCTAAAAGGCAAAACAATCTTGTAAAATTAAAATTGGAGAGATTATAAAGTTTAAATTTACGTGTGCAGTTAGGATATAGTAAATTTCCAAAAAACACCCCGATCAGAACCACTCCAAACCATGGAAAAATCGGGAAATAGTCCACGGTATAAAAATATCCGGGCATGAATCCCAACCACAACAACCAGGGAAAATCAAAAGTAAAGTTCTTCAAATAGATTCCAAGGGCTATGACGGCAATACCCAGCAACAGATTCCAATAACGGAGTTTTAAGAATGGGTACGCTATAATAATCGAAATTCCAATGAGATGGAGCACTCCGAATAGTACGAAATCCTCTCTCAAAAAGATCCATGTCATCAAGGTAATAATTAAGCCCCATGAAAAGATCCTCAAACCTCTTTTGAGATATTTCAGGTATAATTTTTTCCTTAAATTCTGTATTTTTTCGGATCTTGAAAAACTAATAGTTAATGACACTCCAACTAAAAAAATAAAGATTGTGGCAGTAGTACACGCAAAATATAGCCAAAAACCAGACTGTAAATTGGGACCACATTCGCCAAAATAAGTCAGATCATAGAGCAGATGGAAGACCACCATCATGATTATCGCAAGTCCACGCAGGAAATCTATCTCCCAAAACCGCTTTTCCGGATGCTTATTCATTGAAATATTACCCAGGTCATGCGTTGCGTGTCACCATATTCCGAATTATCATGGCACGTCAAATTGAATAGACCTCAGCCATCTTTTCTCGTTGTACCTTTTATAAGGATGGAGCAGTAACTCGGGTACGGCGGCTTCCAAAACAACGTACCCATCACACTCTGCAACACAATATGGTTGCGCTTTCACGCTTTTTTTTATATCGCCTATTATTTATACCCTTCATCATTCACTATCTTTAGCAAAGCAGCAGCCACTTCTAAAGAAGTATAATCTTCATGAACAAGTTTTTCAACCAAATTATTACATTTTCCCAGATGCCCGGCATCAATAATTCCTTTAACTTTTTCTAAAAGCAAGTTTGTCCTGATCTCTTCGACGTCGCTTACCGAAGGAACTTTCTGAGGTACCATTTTAGTTTTTGTGAATCTTTGTATCTGCCTTATTCTATATGCTTCCTTGCTGGTCACGAATGTAAACGCACGCCCCGCTTTTCCGGCCCTGGCGGTTCTTCCGATTCTATGCACATAATATTCATCATCGGTAGGTATGTCATAGTTAAACACCGCATCTGTGGCCCCTACATCGATTCCCCTGGCTGCCACATCAGTTGCCACTACAATATCAATATCACCCCTTCTGAATTTGGACATGACGCTGTCTCGTTGATTCTGCTGCAGATCTCCGTGCAACCCCTCAGCCAGATATCCCCTCGCCTTTAAGCTTTCAACCAGTTCATTCACACGTCTTTTTGTATTGCAAAAGACCAATGATAATTTCAGATTGTAAAGATCGATTAAACGAGATAGTGCCTCTGTTTTTGCAAGCTGTTTGACCTCAACAAAAAATTGTTCGACATCGGGAACGGTCATCTCCCTATGTACCAATTTTATCAGTTGCGGGTCTTTCTGATATCGTTTCGTTAATTTTAAAATGGCTTTTGGCATGGTTGCAGAGAAGAGGACAGTCTGTCTTTTCTCAGGAATTTTCTTAACAACAGTCTCGATGTCATCTCTAAATCCCATGTCCAGCATTTCATCTGCTTCATCCAGTATGATCATCTTTACACTGTCCATTCTCAGAGTGCGGCGGTTTAAATGATCCATGACGCGGCCAGGAGTGCCTATAATAATCTGCACACCCGCTTTTAATGCTTTAATCTGGCGCCCTATGGGCTGCCCACCATAAACAGGCAGAATCCTGATGCGTTTTTTATACTTTGAAAGATTTTTCAGTTCTTCTGATACCTGAATTGCAAGCTCTCTCGTGGGGCACAGAATTACAGCCTGCAATTTCTTATTTTCCGGATCCACTCTTTCTATGGTTGCAATTCCGAAAGCCGCAGTCTTCCCGGTACCTGTCTGCGCCTGCCCAATCACATCTTTTCCATCCAACAGGTATGGAATGGATTGATTCTGAATCGTGGTGGGCTCTTCAAAACCCATATCTACGATTGCCCGATACATCTCTTTTGATAAATGTAACTTTTCAAATCCTGAACTTTCCATATGTAATCTCCTTTACTTCTATATGTTTGTTACCTTACTTAACTCTGACACAACCAAATTTTTCAGGTATCCGGAGTTTTCCAACGGTTGCTAACGGTTGAGTTGGCAAAGTATTTCAGTCGAAAGTGTATATCATAAACTGACAAAATGCCGCACATCACCCATCGACCTGCCTCGAGGTGCTGCCTCACAACACCCTCGATCTCCCGTATGTTCTCAAGAACCGTGATCTCCTGCATCCGTTTCAGCAGGTTCGCTTTCTCGATGTCCACATCCCGCAGGTGCAGGGTCATCTCATTCCCATCGGGAAGTATCGTCGTAACAGCGCCTCATATGTGTTGTTAAGCACCCATGAGATCCACCTGTGCCCCCTACTATCTTTACCCAAGCATACTTTCGTGTATTGTGGGGGTGTCCACATATAAAACCACGGGATTACACGAGATTAACCCGGAAATCTTGTGAAAACCCGTGTAATCTTGTGGTTCCTGCCATATAGTACCCGAGCACGTTCTGCCCAACCACCATCCACGCGCATAAGCAATTCGTTCGCTTGCGGAAATGATTTGGAGCGAAAGGGATTTTGGAGATAAACTATGCTGCAGGTTGATGATAGTGTGGTGTGCGTGGGTGAATAAGCAAGTTGCTACGCGATTAGTGGTAGCTACCACTCTGGTTTTGGTAATGTGGTATCTGACTGAAGCAGTTTCAACTAATGGGGATGCGGTGGTGCATGTCGCTACTCCAGGGAATTACCAACAAATTTGGAGAGGATACACCATTTTTTAGATTCTGCATGCTGCAGCATTTTCGGAAGATTCGTCGTGAGAACCGATCGCTATCATTCGGCATTTTTGTCCCAAAGCCCTCGAGTACCAATTCCCACCAAAAAAACATTCCAACCGAATCTTTTTAACCACCTCTCTCCAACCCAAACCACAGTTCAATCAAAATCGGAATATATGAAACCAGATAACAACAAACTCAATGTGCAGAGGTTCTCACTATACGCAAACGCATACCTGATCGATGGAACCGTCCTCATAGATGCAGGGATCGACCCCCGGGAGATCGCGGGATACGATCTCGAACTGATCATACTCACGCACTGCCACTTTGATCATACCTGCGCGACATCGGAGATTGTTGAAATGACCGGTGCTAAAATCGCAATCCACGAAGAGGATGCGCGATTGCTTGACGATGACTGCGCGACCGCATCGGTACTCTTTGGCAAGCGCGCGCCAGAGATAAATCCTGATATACTGCTTTATGGCGGGGAGATCTTTGAATCGGACAATTTCATGCTGGAGGTGATCCATACACCAGGTCACACGCCTGGAGGTATCTGTTTATACGAATCAGAGACCAGAAGCCTCTTCTCAGGAGATACCATATTCCCCGGCGGCGGGATTGGGAGATGTGATCTCGGGGGCGACCTCTCTGATCTTATACATTCAATAGAACTGCTCACAACGCTTGATCCGGAAGTGCTGTATCCGGGGCATCTCGATGTTATCGATGCGGATGTTCCCTCGCAGATCGGATCTTCACTGGCACACGCACGAGAACTTGCAGTATGACGAATCACTTTCTTTATATTATATGCGCAAACTTTATAAGTGAACAGAGTCGACTTATATTAAGGTGAATATTATGAAAGAACTGTCGATACAGGTAATGGGCGAACACGAACATGAGATTGCAGAACTGCTGCAGGGTCTTGGACTGCCAAAAATCGTATCAAGAACCGTCTCATGCCTCTCCAGCACAACCGAGATGACATCTCGAGATCTCGAAGCCGCTGCCGCCATCAGACAGCCCGAGGTCAGCGCGGCTATGCGCGTGCTGCGTGCGAACAAATGGGTCTCAGAGCGGGAAGAGAAGAAGAAGACTGGCAAGGGCAGACCTGTCAAGGTGTATAGTCTTGGCGTTCCGCTCCGCCAGATTGTGGAACTGCTCGAAAGTGACAAGCTGGTATCCAACAAAGAGATGATGGACGATATCCAGCGATTACGAGAACTCGCGTAACGGGACCGTAGGGTAGCTTGGTCCATCCTGCCAGGTCGGGGATCTGGCGACCGGCGTTCAAATCGCCGCGGTCCCATCTCGTGGGGAGTGGTTTGGGGTATCAGATGCTACGAGCACTTGCGGTCACGCAGCATACCTAACCGATCCACCGCGCTTGCATCATTACCACTAACCACTGCCAGCCGCACATACACCGCACCCCTGCAGATACTCCTCGCATCAGAGATCATGTACTCACTGAAATGAAAGATGCTCGCAGCCAGTGTCGCAGACGCATTCACAATCCCGCGGGACATCGAGAGTATGATTCGGATGCCCGCATCACACCTGTGACATGAATGCCGATCTCACCTCACACCCGGAAAGATGAAGATATCCGGAAAGAGCACCACAAAGCTGACTATTTCATCACTCATCCGCAATCACCTCTTCGTAGTATTTGTCGAAGAGTGCGTCGCCTATCTCTTCTTTTAGAGCTGCTATGAGTTGTCCTGCCAAATCCTTGTACGGTGAATCGAGTTCATAAAATATCGTTGAAGCATTGTGGTAACATCTCAAAGCTTCCTTGTAATTTCCTTTTTCCTGGAAAATCTGCCCCATCTGCCAGAGTGTGCTTGCTATCCCGCTTCTGTCTTCCAGTTCTTTTGATATCTTCACGCTCTCCTGATACATCGTGGCAGCCTCATCGTACCTGCCCTGTGCGTAGTGAATATTTCCTAACCTATGTACGGAAGCCGCGGTTCCCTTACTATATCCGATTTTTTTAGAGATTTCAAGCACTCTC
>JAYELB010000313.1:0-9319 GCA_034717055.1 Methanobacteriota archaeon | reverse complement strand
ATTTAGCAAATGTCCCGCTGACTTTTCAGAATCCAAGGACACACTTGCGGATCTAAAAAACTCGGAATTCACGGAAATATCAGTTCCAGCCATAACAATAGACGGCATTTTGACAAAAATGTTGGAAGCATTGCCTCACTTAGAGGCTGGATGCAGATACGCGGACAAAGGCAATTTCAAAAAAGCCGACGAGGAGTTTAATAAGATTCCTGTGTTTTATTAAAAACAACCATTTCAGAGTATATATTATACTCGCCACGGGTGTCATGCCGTCTGGTGTTGCGTTGTTTTGAACTTGGTGTCGATTTGAATCTTGTGTCGGATGTTTCGGGTTTTTGGATATCCGGAAACGACGAAGTTCTAACCATGCCCGCATACGTTGGCAACTTGCTTTCGGTGCAAATGGTTAAGCAATGAACACCAATCAATAAGCAAGGACATGACACGAGTACTTGCAACAGGAACGTTCGACATCCCGCACCCGGGACATCTATTCTACCTATCGCAGGCTTCTGCTCTCGGTGACGAACTGTATGTCATCGTTGCGCGGGCAAGCATGATAAAGCACAAACCAAAGCCGATTCTCCCCGACGAGCACCGCCTTCTGATGGTGCAGGCGCTTAAGGTGGTGGATCATGCGATTCTCGGAAGCGAAACCGACATCTTTGAGCCGCTTCATGAGATCATGCCCGATATCATAGCGCTCGGGTTTGACCAGCATTTCGATGCGGGAGATCTGGAACACGGATTGACAGATCATGGGTTCGACACTGAAGTGGTTCGGATCAAGGGATCGAACTCTGATCGGCTCTGCAGTACAAGAAGAATCATCGATCGGATTCTCGAGATAAATAAGATTTGAAATCGGGGGTACTGTCCTGACATACGATAGTTTTCCCCAACAGGAGTTATAATCGAATATCCCGAAGAGACTTTTTAGCATATTGTGAAATGGGATCAGAAAACCACATAGTGTACAGGGGACGCAAAAAACAGCAACTCTCTGTGTCCCCGCGGCCTCTGTGGTCAATCTTCTTCGCCATAATCAGAGTCCACCCAAAAAAAGTCCACTCTCGAACACCGCAAAAGCATATACCAGATGAGCTTCTTTTAAACATCTGTGACCAACTGGATCGCGTGGGGTGCTATCGAAGGTGCCATAACAAAGACCATACAGATGCTCTTTGAGCCATTCGATCTTACAAAATGGATAAAACTTGCAATAATACTGTTCTTCATCGGCGGTATCGGTGGCGGTGACGGTGGAGGCTATAATTTCAACTCAAATCCATCGGGCAGCAATTTTTGGGATTTCGGTGATTCACCGTCGGATACGGAACTGGATGCGTTTGTCGGGGAGACGGTATCAGGAGTATCTACATTTGTAGATCAGTACATGACATACATCGTGCTTGCAGTGCTTGCAATCCTGCTAGTACGTCACGGCGCAAATTTACCCACCATTAAGCAGCCAAAACTTTGCCTCTGTAAGTCCATTTGAAAGGCTTAGCCATCGTGCGGTTAAAGTAGTCGATAAACTCCAGTAGACGAGTTTTGAGATCTTCTTTGCTCGCGAAGCTCGCTCTTTTAAGCAATTTTTTGACCAGGATGCTGAACCAGATTTCAACCTGGTTCATCCATGAAGTGTGCTTGGGGGTAAATAGTGAAACACAATCTTGTGATTTGGGTCACTCAGAAAAGCAACGCGCGTCTCCATTGATTTCAGAATGCCATGTTTACCTTTTGTTCCCAGGTCGATATCCAGACCTTCGTGTTCGGCAACCATCCTGACCAGAGTTTCGGATTTATGGGTGTTGAGACCATCCATCACGATTGTGCCATCGGGTGGCTTCCGGATCACAATAGATTGTCTCTTCGATGTGGTTTGCAAAGTCTTTTTCTGTGCGTGTATCGCCGCAAGTGGGCGAAACCACCTGACCGGTAGCGACATCAAGATTGACAATCAGCGCCTGCGTGCCATGTCTGATATATTCAAATTCACGACGCTGGACCTTCCCTGGAGCAAGCGGTAAGTCAGGGGCTTTGCGTTCCAGAGCTTGAACCCCGGTCATTTCATCGGTACTTAGCGTTCGTTCACCTTGTTTGGCACGTTCTGGGGCGGTGATGTACAGTTCTGAGATGTCCCTGACTTTTTCGTCAAAATCCTCATCGTTTGACGCTGTCAACCAGTAACGGATTTGGTGTGGTTTTAAGTCTGCTTCGTCCAACAAACGTCCAACATGTCGAGGAGAAATGCTATCCACGATATTTCGCTTTACAAGTTCATCAGCTAATTCTCGGCTTGTCCAGTGGCTAATCGGACGACCAGACTCTCTCGGGTCTTCACAGGCGATGGCAAACAGATGAGTTACCTGTTCTGCTGTAAACGTAGGCGGCGATCCTGATCGAGGGGCATCTTGCAAACGTTCCGGAACCGATTTTTCATCACCAGCTAGATCTAACCAACGCCGCCGCCAATGGCGGGCTGTACCGTGGATGATTTTAAGTTCGAGAGCGATTTGTCGATGGTTTTTACCTTCATCAGCAAACAAAATGATTCGTGCTCTGAGTGCAATTTGCTGAGGCGTTGAATGCTTCTTGATCAGCTCTTCTAATTCGCTACGTTCGGTTTCAGTGAGATAAAGTGGTTCAGGTAATAATCCGGGCATGATTGTTCAACCTCTGATGTTTTAGGATGAGTATAGTCTATAACAACGGGACGCTATTAAATAGTATGTAAATTTACGCCCACATGTACTAGTATACTTTTATGTCATTTTTAAGCTACATCCTCAACAATGTACCCGGATACCTCTACTTCTGAACGATGAAAATTTATGAAAAACGGTCTCGCACAACTCTAAATTACATTTACTTTTCAATCTAATAACATTTTGATAGAGTTTAGCATATTTTTAATTATTTCTCAAAAATAACTGGTTTTGTACCGTCTTCACATGACAATTCCCATTCGGAGTTTGATCCACTATCAGAAAGCATATACAAAGTGCAACAATTTCCAAAAGGTGAGTAGTTACCCTTAGAGGTAGTATTTATGGGCACCGATGGATCACTAATCTAGTTTCGGAAAAACGCCACGTCATACTTCCTACCGCGCAGCAATGTGACTTTTAAAAGTATTGGAACTCTGGGGTGATATGATATGCTTTATTCGCGCTGGGAAGACCTTCATGAGTGGTTAGAAAGTTATCATATATGTGCAATCTCGGAAGCAGTCAATTCGATGGTGAAGTTCCGGTTTGGCGCAGCCGCTCGAGGAAACGAATTGAATCACGGAAAGAGACTGAGATGCGGCTCTGAGCTTGTGAGGCACAATATCCGAAGAGGGGAGTACCTAGAGATCATGGGTGATGTAGTGCTACACTGTAGGAGATGTGCATGAATTTCGTCCCAAAGCCTCCAAAAAGCTCCACAATTCATATTGCACCAATCTCACAAAATGGTTTCACCACTGCGGATTGTAGCTATGTTAACGTATTGGCGCGAACTTGCAGCCCATAGCACGTTACACTACACTGCATCCCTAAATCGACTCAACAAACTCCCCGATCCGGGCAAGTGCCTCCTTTATGTCATCTCTCGATGCGGCATACGAGCATCGCAAAAATCCACTGCCACTGTCCCCGAACACGTTGCCGGGAACTACCGCCACCCGCTTCTCAAGCATCAGCCTCTCTGCAAATTCATCCGCGGTCATCCCCATGCCTGCAATTGATGGAAATGCATAAAATGCTCCCTTCCCCCAGAAACAGTCAAGCCCGATCTTGTTAAAGCCGCTGATGATCAGATGCCTCCTGCGGTCATACTCCCGCACCATCCGATCCATCTCTGCCCGTCCGTTCCGAAGCGCATCGATTGCAGCCATCTGAGAGGTTATAGGGGCGCAGAGCATGGTGTACTGGTGTATCTTCGTCATCGCTCCGATAATGTCACTACTTCCGAGAGCGTATCCGACCCGAAGTCCGGTCATCGCATGAGACTTTGAAAAACCATTAAACAGAACCGTGTTCTTAATCATTCCGTTTAAGGATGAGAAACAGGTATGTTTTCCATCATAAGTTAGCTTATCATAGATCTCGTCAGAAATTACTATCAGATCGTACTCGATTGCAACATCCGCAATCTCTTCGAGATCCTTTTTTGCCATTGTTGCACCTGTTGGATTATTCGGGTAATTGATCATGATTACGCGCGTTTTTTCCGTTACAGCATCCTCTATCCGCTCCGCCGTAACCTTAAAATCATTCTCGATGCCTGTGGCAACCGTAACCGGAACTCCACCGGCAAAGACCACGGTCGGGACATAAGAGACGTAGCACGGCTCAGAGATTATGACCTCATCGCCGCGATTCAGAATCGCGCGCATCGCAAGATCTATCCCTTCACTTACCCCTGTCGTGATCAGGATCTCCTCGTTCGGATCGTAGTGGAGTGAATGATCCCGCAGGAACGTGCCCGCGATCTCTTCTCGCAACTCGGGGAGTCCTTGATTGGATGTGTATGAGGTATGCCCCTGCTCGAGCGCGTGGATACATGACTCCCTGATGTGCCACGGGGTCACAAAATCGGGTTCGCCCACGCCAAGTGAGATCACATCCTCAAGTTCGTTTGCCAGGTCAAAGAACCTGCGGATGCCAGACGGCGGCACACTCCGTACCGTGTCTGAGACTCGCGTTTGCCTTTTATGCAACAATCGGGAGACGTTCTGTGTGCTCTGTTTCATGCAGGATCGCACCATCCTCCTTGTAGGTCTTCAGAACGAAATGAGTGGCAGTACTCTGCACCTGCGGCAGGGTCGCAATCTTCTCCGCGACAAAAAACGCAACCTGTTTCATCGATTTGCCGCGTACGGTGAGCGAGATATCATGATCCCCTGACATCAATCTGACCGATCTAACCTCAGGGAATTTTGAGATACGGTCTGCAACCACATTGTATCCGGTTTCGCGCTCAAGGGATACTTTTATCTCGATGATCGCATAAACAAATCCGTTATTTACTTTGTCCCAGTCGATGATGGTCTTATATTTACGGATTGTGCCGTCTTCTTCCAGTCGATATATACAATTCCTGATCTCCTCATACGACCTGCCAGTAAGTGCTGCGATCTCGCTAATATCGATTTTCGGATCGTTTTCGATGATCTCAAGTATGTTCCGTACGAGGTCCATCCGTTAGCCCTCTAAGTACGCAGAGTCGTGACTGTCGTCGGTTGGCTCTCCCCATCTGGCGTCCTTGCAGTCATCACATAGCGACCTTCCATCAACGACAGTCAGATGGTATGAATACTGCCCGCAAGCATCACATATACCCTCAAAATCTGATGTCAGCAGGGATTCGACCTCGGATTCCATAAGTTCCCTCAGGGCGTCGCTCATATCAGAGGATACGGCAACGATGTCCTGACTCGTGATGATACCGATTAAGGTACCGTTTCGGAATACTGGCAGCCTTCTGACCTTCTTCGAGAGCATCATCTGAATCGCGTCGCTCACCGATGTATTCTGGTCAACGGTGATCAGCGGGGACGTCATGATCTCAGAGAGCGGTACTGTACTTGGTTTCCTGTCATCAGGTATGATCTTGCGTGATATGTCACGCTCGGTTATGATGCCGATTGGTTTTCCATCTTCTGTAATGACAGCACTTGACCTATCATATTTGATCATCTCTTTTGTGATGTCCATCAGCGAGTCGCTAATGTCTGCTGTGATCACGTGTGATGACATGACCTCTTGCACCGGTCTATCAATGTCCATTTACAAACCTCCTGTTTCTTTGTTACAGCATTGGTGCTGGTCGTTATCAAGGTTGCGTCCAATCACGCAATAACTCCTTTGCGCCACCTGGAGAGCCGCTCGTCTACCAGAAACCGAAACGCCCGGTCGATGAGGAGCGCAATGAATCCGAGGAGGAGCATGTACGCCATGACATGATCCATCCTGTAAAAATGCACCCAGTGCGATATCTTGTATCCGATTCCGGTTGTTGATACACCAAACATCTCTGCCGCAACCACACACATCCATGCGACACCCATCGCAACCCTGATCCCTGTTGCAATGTCCGGGATTGCAGACGGAAATGCAACTTTCCTGATCAGGTCATAATTTCTCGTGCACCCAAGCACCATCGCTGCTTCGATAAGAACCTTCGGCACATTCCTAAATCCCTGATACGTATTGATCAGGATCGGAAATACCGCTCCGATAAACACGATGGTTCCGGCAGACGTGTGTGTGAGCCCAATAAACGCTATTGCAAAAGGTATCCATGCAAGCGGCGGTATGGGGCGCAGGATCTCTATGATCGGATCAAATATCCTGTCAATCATCGGGAACCAGCCCATGCAGACCCCAAGCGGTATCGCGACGCACATACCGGCAGCCATACCAATTCCAAAGTGCAGCAGACTGGTCGCAGCATCAGTGATCATAACGTCCCATAGACTGTAAAATGACGCCAGAACATCGGTGAAACCAGGCAAGGTGAAGTTGCCTCTCGTCACATGGGGGGAAATTAGCTGCCAGATCACGACCGCAACGCAGAGCGAGGCGATCTCGACGCCATATCGCCTGATCGCGGAGATCATGTTACTGAAGTTTGTCGTGCATATCTTCAAGTGCCTTTGAGTCCTTGCCCATCTGCACCATCAGTTCTGCGATCGCTGCATCGAGGAAGACGAGTGTGGTGATCTCAAATGTGGTGCCAAGCGGCGCAAGTTCTGCGAGTTTCGCATACATCCCTAGGAGATGCTGCACAAGATAGTCGCCTTTGCCATTCTTTGCCCTGCCAAAGATCTTCACCGTCTTATCTGCCATTCTTCCGAGAGTGGAGTCTGGTTGTGAGGTAACGACTATCAGAGACGCTCCGATCTTCTTTACAACCCTTCCGAGATCGACGATTGAGAGGGTTTCACCGGATCCGCTGATTGCGACCACTACATCACCTGAGCGCAGCGCTGGCGTAGTCGACTCGCCTACTACATACACGCGCAGTCCGAGATGCATGAGCCGTGTCGCAAATGCCTTGCCAACGAGACCTGACCTGCCAGTTCCCATCACAAAGATGCTCTTTGCACTCAAAATCTCATCGAGCATCTCCGAAACCGAGTTGAGATCGAGTTCCTTAAGCGCCTGCTCTATATGCTTTGTCAGTAGCTCCATCGATTCATGCAGGGTTTGGCACTTTGGTACTTCGTTGGTGGTCTCTTCCGGTATAGCTTTGTTTTCATCTTTAGCCATCTCATTACCTCCTGGTAACCAGGTCAAAAGCTGTTTCCGATGCTTTCATAAGAATCTCTTCCTCGCCATCTACCACCCCACCCTCCATGAGCACGACGCCACCACATATTGTGGTGTCAACGCAGTTTGAGGATGCGTATATCAGGTTCGAGTCGAGGTTGTGAAGCGGAGTCATCTCTGGCAGTTGCAGATCGACCAAGAGCAGGTCTGCCAGAGCGCCCTCGACTATCTCGCCGCCTCTCTCTCCTATTCGCAGAGCTTGTGCGCCATGCTTCGTGACCATTGAAAGCGCATCGCGCGCTGGCATCGTGATCGGCTGGTTCGTTGCTGATTTCTGGAAAAGTGACGCGAACTTTGCCGACTCGAGCATGTTTAGATTGTTATTGGATGCGCATCCATCAGTCCCTATCGAGACGTTAACTCCTGCAGCACAGAGTGCAGGATATCGTACATTCTCTCCGACAGCAAGCTTCATATTTGAAGTTGGGTTGTATGACACATTAACATTATGTTTCGCAAGTAGCGATATCTCGTTGTCACTGAGCCAGACACAGTGAGCGGAAATGACATTCGGACCGAGAAACCCGATCCGGTCGAGGTACTCGACAGGGCGCATCCCCGTCTTCTCGATGCAGTCCTTAACCTCCTGTTCGGTCTCTGAAACGTGGATGTGGGTCAGTAGATCTTCTTCCCTTGCAAACTCTGCGATCCACCTAAGACTCTCTTCTGAGACCGTGTATATGGCATGCGGACCAAGTGCGGGGATCACCCGATCCGAGTGATCCTTCGTTAGTTTCGTGATCAGTCTTTTAGTTTCCCTTCGCGTCTCCTCTTCTGACCCACCGGTCCCGCCATCAATGTCGATGAAGACGTTACTGATAACGCCGCGTATCCCCATCTCATCGACCGCTTTAGCACTTTCCAGTGCGTGCCAGTACATATCATTAAACGTGGTCGTGCCAGTCCTTATCATCTCGAGACACGCAAGTTTTGTGCCCCAGTAGACGTCTTCTCCGGTCAGTTTCGCTTCTGCGGGCCAGATCCAATCCTGTAACCAGGTTTGCAAGGGAAGATCGTCGGCATACCCGCGAAGAAGCGTCATCGCTGCATGGGTGTGCGTGTTCACAAAGCCGGGCACGAGTGCCTTTTTCTTTGCGTCAATAACAGTATCCGCGTCATACGCGCCGCAGCCGATCTCAGCGATCGTGCCGGAATCGATGTAGACGTTTCCATAGTTCTCGGTATCTCTTAAGAGTAGACTCATGTAACAATCCTCTCGGTTGTAGTTATAACCATATCACGATTTTCTTGCGTTTTCGATAACTGTATCATATTATAGTTCCTGCTCGTGCAGCGCCATCCAGGATAGCAGAGAGATGCCCGGTGACATCAGTTCTAGTGTCTCTTTCCAGCCAGTTATGTGTGATACTTGTGGCATCGATATATAAAAAACTGTCGAAATAGGCCGTTTGTTGAGTGTTTGTAGCAAGCAGTTGAGACATCCGGCCCGGCTGCTGTAGCCTTCGCTCCGAAATCGCGTATTCGGGCGTTTGATCTGTGATCTAATCGGTTGTGTTCCGGTCGACGTATCGCTATTTCTCTTCGCCAGGGCTGAGTACTTGCCCTTAATCGGGAGATCAAGTTGCTGTGAAAATTTGTTCAATCCGGGTTATCAGTGTTCTGAAGTAATCGGGATAATTCATTCGTTGATCTTCCTTATCAGTCCCTTCTCTTATCTCAAACTCGGTTTCAACAGTTCTCTCACCACCGCTTGCATAACTATAAAATTTATATCCAACTTTGTACATTCCACATGGAGCCGACTTATAAACATACTCTGAGTGTTCTCTACATTCACGTCTGACAAGCTCTCTTTGATCCCAGGTTTTAATAATGGGGTCGACGTGGTCAGCTATTAGAATGAAATTTTATCTGAAAAGAATATTTCTATGGATATGGCATTAGCGAAATACTGCTTTAATGGGGAGATTGGTTCACTATATTGTGCTGGTGGAGTCGCGTCCGGAATCCCGTCCGGTTGTGGAGTCTCACCC
>JAYELB010000312.1:0-9332 GCA_034717055.1 Methanobacteriota archaeon | reverse complement strand
ACTGCACTGTCAGTTGCAAGCGCAACCGCAGTTTTATTCATAATCACAATTTCTGCAGTCATGTTTACCCTTGATGTCCTCTGTTGATTTATAGATTTCGCCAAAACTTAAGCGTTATTCAAGTTTTGCGGTCATCCACCCTTGCGCAGCCGTACCTTCACCAAACCAACCACCTCACACCTCAGCAAGCCCCTCAGCGACCCCCGCGAGAAACTCGCCCAGCTTCTTCTCACTCAGATTCGGAAGCGACTGGTCAGCATTCGGCTGGTGCCCCCGTGTCAGCGAGATCGTCTTGAGGTGTGGCGCAAAGTGCTTAAGCGCGGAGAGCATCTGGGCTTCCATGTAGTACAGAACGTCCGTAAAGATCGCAAGATCGTGCTGCCCCTCGCCCCGGACGCCGCCCCATTCCGGACTCTTCAGAAGATTCGTGATATCGATTGCGCCCATCTCCCGGTCAGGACGGACGCCCTTCTCACGCATCGCACCTGCAACGTGTGCTGTCGCAACGATCGGGATATCCTGCTTCTTTGCAAGATCCAGAGCCCAGTCAAGATGCCTTAGCTCGCTTCCGACGATGAGAATCGGACGCTCTGCCCGCTTGATCGATGCCGCAACGCTTGCAGGGGTTGCGACCTTCCCGAGATGCGGACCCGGGACGTTTGCACACTGGTATGCTCGTGTCATTGTTAGACCTCCTCTTCAGGTACAAGCCTGCTCGGATCACCTATCGCCTTTCGTGGCTTCCAGCCGACTTCTTCCAGATACTCCATGATCTCGGCTTTCATCGTGATTGGGATGTCCTGCTCCTTTCTCACAAATAGATTCAGGTCCGGCGGGAGAGTTTTCATGTATTTCTTGTATAAATCGACGTAGTTTGAGAGTTTGATCTGTCGCCCCTTCGCATTGTCGCTAGGTCGGATGCATAGCTTAGCAATTAGAACGATCGCCTCTTCCATCGTCTCCGCAGGATACGCCAGGTGTTCAGGAGCGGGTTCGCCCTCCGTGACCTCGCCAGTCCTTTTGTCGTAGAGTTCCCAGCCGCTCAGCTCCTTGTTGCTGATGTACGCCCGCCTGTACTTTGATCCGTGCGGACCAAGAATCACAGGGATTCCCCAGCGATTGGTGCCTGTGCCGATGGATGCTGCTTTCTGGCTCATAGCACCCCACGCGACGCCACATGCGCCGACCTTGTTTAAGATATAGTCAGCGATCTCTGCGAAGTTTCCACGGAGTGGGATGCGGGCAAAGATTGCAGCGACCTTGATTGCGGCACCGATGATATGGGCATTTGCAACGCACGAGCCGATGTTGACAACACCTCCCGCATCAAAGGATCCCGGATATTTCTCATAAAGCGTCTGTCCGTCCTCGCAGCGATACATCGCCATCGCCATCGCAGAGCAGCCCGTTGCAACGACGATGTAGTTCCGGCGTGCAAACTCCTCAGCGATCTTTGCAACCTCAACCTCGCCGTTGGGGAAGTTGCTACAGCCGACGAGCGCAACGATTCCAGGGATCTCCCCGAGTACGAGTGGGGCGCCCACCTTCCGAATCTCGGTATCAAGTACAGGTCCTCTTCCAGCCCGCATCGTGTAGGTCTCGCCAAATGCGATCTCCTGAGCGGACTTAAGAATCATGCTGATGATCGGAAGCTCTTTCTTGCATTCGGATTCACACCTGCCGCAACTCATGCACGGGCTAAAGAGGTCCGAGAGGCCACTGAAATCACCTTCCTTTGCTTTGATCATCGCGTCCTTAACCGGAAGGCTGTTCGGACATGCCCGGTCGCACCAACCGCACTTGATGCACTCCTCTGCAAGCTTCTGTACTTCATCGAGTTCTGGCAGGTGATTGAGCGCATCCCTCTTCGGTTTAACCTCAAGAGCGGTCTTTGTGATCACCTTGGCTGCTATGAGCGGATCTGATATCAGAACCCCCGGCGCGCCGTTCAAAAGATCCTCGACGACTTTGTCGGGATTGCTATTCGTAACATCCGGAAGATTGTAGCATATTTTATCGGTTGTAAGGATCAGTGGCGCTCTGGTCTTCTGTGCTTCTTCCAGAAGATCGGTCCTCACGCACTGCTCGTCCAGGACGATGACATCAGCAATTCCTGAGCGCACAAAGAATTGTTGCATGGATAATGGACCGATGACCTTTGCAGATGCGCTGTATCTACTTGTCTCAATTGCGGTACAGCATATTCCACAGACCTCTATCTTGTCAGAGAGTCCTTGCTCCTCGATGTAATCGATTGTTGCAACGCTCACAGCCGGGTAATGCCCAATAAATACGATTACCGGCTTTGTCCGGTCAACCGAGCCGAACCCGAAATCAATGAGCGCAGCGTCAGGATCGCCTTTCGGGAAGTCGAATCCCGCGATCTGCGCGATGTCCGCAACTTCCTTTGCGAGGTTATCAATCATCGAGACGTGCAACGCCTTTGACTCGAAATCGATGAAGGAACCCTCCTGACCCGTGTGCGTCGATGAGAGTACATGAACAAGTTGCTGGTTCACATAATTGAGTACCTCCTCAAGGTCGCCAAGGGTCTTTGGTCTGGTGCCAACGACGGTTCTGATGATCGGCGCCTCGACATCGATGTAAGGGCCGAGGTCAATCGGGTGATCCCTTCCGCGCCATCGGATCAGTTCATGCAGCACGTGGTTCGCATGTCCCGCGTGCGCTGCTGTCCCGATACAACACGCGATCGTTACCATGCGCGCCTGCTGCGCTTCGATACCAATTCCGCATGCGCCCTTGCGGTTCTCTGTGAGATCGCATTTTCCATAAGTGCAGAGACAGCACATGTCACAGATCGGTGCGTAAAATGGCGGAAAGTCCTTTAACAGGCGGTGATCCCAATTTCGAAGCGATAAGATTCCCGGTTTTGGCGTGGGGCCCATCGGCTCCCATTCCTCTTCAGCAAGCTCCTCTTCGGTGGTGACTTTACCGATGTTGATCACCACATTCTCCATGCCCTCGAGTATGAATCGTCCGTCTTTAATCATAAATAGTCCTCGTTTTGGATTTCTTTGATACGGGTGGTTGATGTAATAAATATGTTTGTACGCGGTTCGCTGTGCAAAGGTTTAAGTGAGATCGGTAGAGATCAAGTACTTCATGGTGTTATGTACACTGCTTGTCCGGATAGTGTAGAGGCCTAGCATGGAGCCCTGTCGAGGCTCCGCCCCGGGTTCGAATCCCGGTCCGGGCGTTTTCATGATCTATAGCTCAGCTCCGATGACAGTTTTGGTCGCGGTTACGCTCTTATTCTCTCTGATCAGATCGACCAGTCTGTTAAGCGTGCTCAATCCTTGCACCTCAATGACAGCCACGAAGTCATACTCACCGAATACGTGATACACGTCCTTGATACCGTTGAGATCGCACAATTCGTTATAGGTAGCCTTTTCCTGTCCTGGCACCACGTTAATCATAGTAACTCCTATTACCATATTTAAGAACTCCTTTTTTTCTTATACATAATGCATCAGTTGTACTCTACTTCACCGCATATATTACTGTTGCGCGGTCGTTGTATCACGATGAGGCGTTTACTGGTATCATGACCGACGTTCCATGAGCATCCCGACCTGAGTTGCCCATGCTTCGAGTTGCACCCGCTCATTGCTCCCGCTGATCAGGTTTATATCGGCATCTGCGAGAAGGATTGCAAGTTCTGCGAAAAGAACGCTGTCAAATCCCTTATTCTCTATAACCCTGCGCAGCCGATGCACGATATCGGTGCCACTCTCCTCCATCAGCAGATCATCGATCCGCTTCCTCGCTGCTTTGAAATCCCCTGCAAGCGACGCATGTAATAGTTGCAAGATCCCCTCCGGGATGCGCTCGAGATCGACCTCGTAGACCGTGTTTGCAGTGATCTCGCGGTGCTCTATGGATGCGATCTGGAGCACCATGATCGCAAACGCAAGATCGCCGTCTGCCCCATACACGATTGCCTGAACCCCATCATCGGTGATGGGCGCGCGCTCTGCCTCTGCGATGTAGCGGATATGCGCGGCGACCGCATCATCGCTTGCGCTGTCAAAGAAGAGATTTAAACCCCTCGACCGCAGCGCAGGAATCAATCTGGGCAGATGCGTGGTGGACAGGATAAACCGACAGGTGTGGGCGTGCTTTTCCATGATACGCCGCAGCGCGTGCTGTGCATCCATACTCAATGCCTCAGCACTATCGATGAATAACATCCGGAAGTCGGAATCAAGGGGAGCCATTCCTGCATATTCATTGATGACCTGTTTGAATACAGCGATCACGGTTTGTTTTATCTTCTTTGGATCGTCGGTCCCGATGAGTCTTGCAAATCTTGGATCTGACACAAGATACTTCTTGCCGCGGTCAAAGAAGTTGGATGCATCGAAGATTGCAATATTGTTCTCCCACTGATCCCCATAGAGCGCTCTGGCAAGTATGGACACCGTTGACCTTTTTCCGGTGTTTTTAGCACCATATAATACCAGATGTGGGAGATTGTTCGATTCGATCAGATGTTTCAGGGCGGATACAATGTGTTCGTGCCCTATGATATCATCGAACGTGTGAGGTCGGTATTTCTCGGTCCAGATCACCTGTTCCATAATCAAGGGATTGTGTGCAGGGATATTAAGATTATAGGGGTAGCAGGATTGCGAAGTTACTCAGACCATCCAACCTCTGCCGAACATCCATCATGTGATATACTGCGAGCATCAGAACAGTTGCAGATATCGATCCAGTTCCCACTGGTGCACCTGAACCCGGTACTCCTCCCATTCCGCAGCAGCAACTCGCATAAATGCTGTGTACACATGCTCACCAAGAGCCGACCGTACCACCTCATCCGATTCCAAGTGATTGAGTGCAAGACTGAGGCTTGTCGGAAGCGTATCGATGCCAGCGTCGGTTATATCATTGAAATCCATCTCGTAGATGTTATCTTCGATTGGTTCGCCAGGATCGATCCCATTCCGTATCCCATCAAGCCCGGATACCAGTATGGCTGCAAACGCAAGGTACGGGTTGCACGAGGGGTCAGGGGATCTGAGTTCGATTCTTGTTCCGCTTCCGCGCGCTGCCGGCACCCGGATCAGCGAACTCCGGTTCGCCCATGACCATGTGATATAGACCGGTGCCTCGTATCCGGATACGAGCCGTTTGTATGAATTGACGAGTGGATTTGTGATCGCGGTTATTGCCTTGATGTGTGTGAGTAATCCGCCGATGAAATATCTTGCAGTATCACTGATCCCGTGGTCGCCATCGGGATCGAAGAAGACATTTTCATTATTTTTATTAAATAAGGATGTATTTATATGCATACCAGTCCCACTGGTTCCGAAGACCGGCTTTGGCATGAACGTGGCATGGAGATTCTTGTTCGTTGCGATCGTTTTGGTTACATACTTGAAGGTGACCACCCTGTCAGCAGTTGTCAGTGCATCGCTGTACTTGAAATCGATCTCATGCTGCCCACAGGCAACCTCGTGATGCGACGCTTCTATCTCAAAATCCATCTCTTCAAGTGCGATCACGATATCCCTGCGAATGTCCTCTGCAAGATCAACCGGTGGAAAATCGAAATATCCGCCCGAATCATGAGGTGTGGTTGTCGGTATGCCATCTTCTTTTTCGAAGAGGAAGAACTCCAGTTCGGGACCCGTATTCATAACATACCCCATCTTCTCTGCTTCCG
Source organism: Methanobacteriota archaeon (assembly GCA_034717055.1). Classification (GTDB taxonomy): domain Archaea; phylum Halobacteriota; class Methanosarcinia; order Methanosarcinales; family Methanogasteraceae; genus Methanogaster_A. Next base: position 3,634 of record JAYELB010000312.1, on the reverse strand, counting down.
CAATCGCCTTTGTGAGCGCGTATCGCGGGCAACCCTGGAATGGTGCACCATCAGGCAAACAGACATTACACACGATTCCGGCAATCTCATTTTCATCTGCCTTCCACGGAAGAATCCGAAACGTCTCCGGATCCGGCTTTAACACCATGTCCGATTCCTGTATCCTTGCAAACCCCTCGATGGATGATCCGTCGAAGGATATCCCGACATCGAGTGCTTTCTCCATCTGTGCAGCCGGTATCGCGACATTCTTCACGATTCCAAGAACATCGACAAACTGGAGCCTGATGAATTTTATATTATTATCAGCAATCATTCCCAGTACATCTTCATTGGCGGTCATCACATTATATTAGGAACCGCGGCACCTATAAACTTGCGCTGAATGTGGAGGATTTTTTATTATCTTCTGAAATTTGGGTTTTGGAAAAACCATATAGAACACAGTGGTCACTTGAAAGAGTGTAAGCGATGTGTTGAACCTTTCCAGTTAATCTTCTTTGCCACAAACCCGACATTCGCCAAGAAGTGATTAAAAATCCGGAATAGGGGCGGAACAACCCGGATAGGTGTTATGGAAACAGCCACGCTTAAACCGCATCCGGTAGTTATTCGGGCATGGTAGCGAGCGTTTTCCGATCTTGGTAGTTAATCATATAAGATCTGATGCGCTTATCGCATTCTCTCTGTAAATATTCGCTTAATATCCTTTGCAAGCACAACATCACCTTTATTTTTCTTAAATCCTCTTTTATACGTCTTAATTCGCACTATCCTTGCGTTTTTCCAGCCAATCTTCTCGATAGCACCAACCGTATACTCGTGATCCCCAAACACTTGCATACGAATTGACTCAGTCTTGGTACCGTCGTGGATTGCAATCTTCACTGTCACTTCATCGATCGCCCGCGCCCAGATCGTATCGATCTCGGCAGCAGTCGCTACTACCGTCCGCCTACCGTCAGACTCGACCGAGGCGACCTCTACCAGATACACCTCGTCTGCGGACGGATCGTCCACGAGCAGTTCATCACCTACGTAGACCTCATGGTCAACTGGCAGTTCGATCGTGCAGCGTTCCGAATCTTCCCCCCTGCTCACAATGGTCCTGATGCTTGCGGTTTGTACTGGCTTGGATATGACTGTGTGTACGCTTCCACAGTCATCGCATCGCACAAGCACCTCGGATCCGCGCTGCTTTATTATATGGTGCAACCGCGGCTCTTCTGGCGAGCAGGTCGGACAGGCGGTTGTAATCTGCAGGTCACTTCTGGTTTTCATCTGGTGTTATCTTCTTCCCAATCCATGATGAATGTCGCTATGCAGAACGTTTGAAAATTTCTGCCGATACTCTTTAATACCACCGCCGCTGAATCTGTCATGCACTGCCCGGGTGGCCTAGTCGGGAGGGCGCCAGACTCATAGGGAAACTATCCCAGTGCGCCAAAATCCTGAGACATCTGGAGATCACGGGATCGAAACCCGTCCCGGGCATTCTGCGAAAGGGGCTGCGATCATCCAAAGACCTCTTTGAGTTCCTTCTTGATCTCCTCTCCTCTGCCACATAATCACCTACATCATCACATACACCGCCGCGAGCACCCCCACGATCACGAAGACCGCGGTGAACCCGGACGCACTCATCTACGGCACCCTTGTCGCGTTGTAATGCGTTGTTGGGCACAATCGAATTATCTAGTGATAGAATAGGGTACCCCCTCCCAAAATCTTTTTAACTCTGGGATGGGATATGTATGTTGGCTATACAATGACAATTCTAAACTGCATACTATTAAATTTTGTGCACGCGGGCACACTCCAGCCAATCTTTTAGAACTACTCTAACAACTTCGAATACACCACAAACGACATATTCCGGAGAATTGTTTCGCCAGACTGTCCGAAATTTGGGTATCGGGTGAATCACAATGGGTACAACGAGCATTGCAAAAAAGGACTTGGTAGCGTCAAGATCGGGGGGTATCTCTGCCCTATTTGCAAGGAACCGCTCGAAGAATCTCGCAGCTTCTGGGAACAACTGAAAACCAACTTCTTCAGTGTCCTGGAAAATGTTTACCAGCGTTTTCGGATTCAAAACGTATCACACGATGGAATATCCATGGTGATAGAACTTATATTTCCCAGAGGAAAGGACACCATTCACAACTATTTTGTGAATTCAGTAGAAAGAGCATATATCCTACCAATAAAGGACATTCAAATCCTTAATTATGACGAACAGCATCCAAAAATAGGCGGAATATAGAAATTCCGCCTGACATGTATGGACTTATTACATACAGAAGAGGAAAGTTGGGTAGTCGCGGTGGTCGAGAAGTTTAGATATCACTGGATTTTCAGACAGTGCCATCGCGCAACGCTTCAAGCGTCCGATCACAGCGTTTTCTGCGCTGCTGCCGCTGCCACGTTCTTCGTAGTCTTCCATGAATGCCGCACCCATTCCGGAAAACCCTTGTGCTCACAGAACCACTCTCGCATGAACCGGATTGTCTTCTGATCTGATGGATACCCGCTGCCGAAATCCCCGACTTCCCTTCCGAGCGTCTTGACCGCGCGATCCCTCTGCACCTTTGCGATGATGGACGCTGCGGCAACGATCGGGTAGGTCGCATCGGCTTTGTGCCGTGCAGTAACTGTGAGATGGTGCTTGCATGACCCCTGCACGTTTCTTCCGAACCGCGCCTCGTTGACATCGGCAGCATCCAGGAATGCGTGGTCCGGTTTCAGATTCTCAAGCACTCTTGCAAATGCATTGACCATGATCTCGTTCATCGTCATGACTGTGCGCAGTTCGTCGATCTGGTGTGCACTCACCTCCAGTACAAACCAACCGTCAACTATTTTCTTGATCTCCCCGTCAAAAAACTCGCGTCTCTTTGGAGTCAGTTTCTTGGAGTCTTTCAGACCGAGTCCATCGATCAGGTGCATCCGCTCCTCCTCCATGAGCACGCCTGCAACACACATCGGACCGATAACCGGACCTTTACCTGCTTCATCGATTCCTACGATCTTCATGATCGGTGATGGTGCAGAAGGGGGATAAATGTATTTATGCTTATGTCGAAATTTATTTAAGGGCTTGCCAGAAAATAACCTGTTACAATTCATATCATCCGCCCATCTATCCATCTGTGATAAAATCGGCAAAAGGGACCGCGAATGGCACGAATAAGCAATTGTATGAATGTCATGGATGTGGAGTGCCGTCAGATAACTTTGCTAGTACTTACCCAAAATTGTGTGAATATTAGCATATAAAACCACGAGATTGCACAAGATTAACACAGAAATCTTGTGAAAATTCATGTAATCTTGTGGTTCCTACCACGAGTTACTCGAGCATGTACTTTGCTACTTTATTGTTCTGTGAGCACTGAGGTGCGCCGACGTGGTTACCCAGGCGTTTGGTCAAGATCACGGCACCATCTATCCGGGTGCAGCAATTCCCGTTGTATCTATAAACGCATGCGGACGAAGGGTTGATTCTTCATACTTTCGTAAACATTTACGTACAATGTTGAGACACAAAAAGGATAATTCCAACTAATGTTTAGTAAATTTGGAACTCAAAAGAAGGTAGTTCGCATGAGTAAAACAGAAACAAAACTGTGGG
>JAYELB010000311.1:0-2111 GCA_034717055.1 Methanobacteriota archaeon | reverse complement strand
GCTTGGTCTTCTGCTCTCCTTGCGCATCGACCGGAACAAGCGTCACATGCACGAGTGCGAGATCGGATGGCGCCTCTTCCCGCTGCATCTGCCTCGCCGCTTCGAGAAACGGCATGGACTCGATGTCACCAACCGTGCCGCCGATCTCGATCAAACAGACATCTGCCCCGCTCGCCCCTGCCACCGTCCGAATCTGTTCCTTGATCTCGTTTGTAATATGCGGGATGATCTGTACCGTGCTTCCAAGATAATCGCCCCGCCGTTCCTTTTCGATCACTGCCCTGTATATCTTCCCTGTGGTGATGTTGTGGTCGCTTGAGAGTTCGGTATCGAGGAACCGCTCGTAGTTGCCGAGATCGAGATCGACCTCGCCGCCATCCTTCAGCACAAAGACCTCGCCGTGCTGGAACGGACTCATGGTTCCGGCATCGATATTGATATACGGATCGATCTTGATCGCGGTCACCTCGTATCCCTTGCCCTTCAGGATTCTTCCGATAGATGAGGAGGTGATGCCCTTGCCAAGACCGCTCATGACCCCGCCGGTGACGATTACGTATTTCATGATGGGTAATGGGCGGTCAAATATGTTAAAACGTCGCGGTGTATCATTTGTAAACCGCCCCCCTCGATTTCACCCTGAAGATGTAGACCGCTTGATCGTGCTCGTTGATAGCATAGAGAATTCTGTAGTCTCCGGCCAGAAGACGATAGCCTTCGTTACCTTTGATCTTGAGCACACCCTTTGGTCTCGGTTCTTCTTTCAAAGATTCGATCGCTTCGTATATCCTATTCAGAGGCTGTTTTGGGACTTTTCTAAGCTCTTTTTGTAACTACTCAGGTACCTAAAACCACTATTCAGGGGACTTTACTATGCAGGAACTCTCCAAGACCTGGAGCATACTGCAACAAACAGGGGATTTAACCGCAGAGTACGCAGAGAGGCGCAGAGGGGAAATAAACAGTTATGTGCTTCTAGCGTTCCTCTGCGCCCTCCGCGGTTATTTTTCTTGCCAGAAAATACAGGATCGCAATCGGGAGACCAATAAACATACCTGAGTAGTTACCTCTTTTTTTAACTTTATTCGTAATGAACAAAGCGTACATCAAAGTTCCCCCTCTTCACGGAGTTCATTCACGAAGTCGTCCCAATTCGTGAGATGTGGGGATCCTTTCATGGCTAATTCCATATCTATCCGATCCTCCAGCAACTCGATATACTCTTCTAGTTGCTGGAAGGATATGATATCGAGTTGCACTGCGATTTTAGTGCCGGATTCATTGGTTACGCATTGTTTTTGGATGGTGTGCATTTTTACCACCTTTTACCAATTTTATTAGTTAATAAATCTATTAAAAAATATATTTATATTTAAAAATACCGTTCTTTCATCCTTCCATCACCCACATTTCCTCTGCATCCAGCCCATATCTTTGATCTTATCTTTGATTTTGCCTATTGGATCCACCTCCGGTGATGCCTTCTCAGAACTTCTTTGTCGGTTCTCACACCCGCGTCCGCAGTCTTGCAACCACCGCGTCCACCTGCCTGACAGCCGTTCCGATGTACTGGTACGGATCCATCGCAGCTGCAATCTCGTCAGCGTCAAGGTGCACGGTAACCTCCTCCCGCTCAAGCAGCACGTCCAGAAGATGCAGCCCACCCTCGTGAGCCGCAATCGAGCATTCCCTGACGATGCTATGCGATTCCTGCCTGCCTATGTGCTCTGCAAGCACGATCATCACGGATTCTGCCATGTTAAGCCCCTGTAACAGATCGAGGTTCCGCTTAATATTCTCCGGATAGAATCTGAGATTAGTTATAATCCTTGTCGTCAGGTTGATCAGATGATCAGTGAGCACAGATGCTTCAGGAAAGACGACTCGTTCGCAGGATGAGTTTGTGAGGTCCCGCTCATCCCAGAGCGTGTTATTCAGAAGTTCCGGCTCAACCATCGCCCGGACGATCCGTGTAAGTCCGCACACCTGCTCTGATTTGATCGGGTTTCGCTTGTGCGGCATCGTCGAGGATCCGACCTGCTTCTTCCCAAATCCCTCCGATATCTCCGCGATCTCGCTTCGCTGCAGGTTTCTCACTGCCGTGCAGATCT
>JAYELB010000310.1:0-2115 GCA_034717055.1 Methanobacteriota archaeon | reverse complement strand
TCCTTACATCTAAACATTGTCTGTTTGAAACCCGTCCGGACTCTTGAATGTTTTTTCTTATAGTCTCGCACAATGAAATGCGTTCATGCATGCGAGCGAGATGCGTTATATCTTTCACGCCCGTGCCTTTCACACCGTGCTTATCATCACCCACCGGATTTAACCGTGCAGTCTCAAATGTTTTGACTTTATATACTTCTTCCACTTTCTAAATTTTCTCACAATCCAGTCCCCATTCTGGCCGAAGATACGCATAAGAAGGTATTAAAAGACCTCACCAAGCGAAAACTGGTGGATGTGGCAGAGAGAAAAGAGAGAACGGTTGTGATAACAGAAGAAGGTATAAAACGTGCAGGCGAGATCGCAGACCAGTTGGATATCGATGAGATCGTGCAACTAACGTCTGATGTCATACGTATCCGCAGATGGGGGAACACCTGTGCTTACGACATCCGTGCACCGGCGCCACGGCGCGCCTGCGCGAAGATTCACCCGTACCAGCGTCTGATCGACCGGATGCGCAGGATACTACTGAATATAGGAGTTACCGAGATCAAAGGCGATATCGTGCAGAGTTCCTTCTGGAACTTCGATGCGCTCTTCCAGCTGCAGAACCATCCTGCCAGGGAGATGCAGGACACGTTCTATCTCGATTCTGATGCGGACATCCCTGCGTAGTACGGGAAAGTAAGAGACGTTCACGAGTTCGGAGGAGATACCGGATCAACCGGATGGGGTGGGAGATGGAGTAAGGAGTTAGCCCAAAAAGAGGTCTTGCGCACTCACACTACCGCGATCGCGATCAAACATCTTGCAGACAACCCCAATCCTCCAAGAAAGGCGTTCTGCATCGACTGGGTCTACCGGCGCGAGGCGATCGGTCCGACGCATACGCCAGAGTTTGAGCAACTCGAAGGCGTGGTGATGGACCCGGGAGTCTCGTTTGCAAACCTTCCCCGGGTATCTTGTCGAGTTCTACCACCATATCGGCTTTAAGGATGTGCGGTTCATGCCCGGGTACTTCCCGTACACAGAGCCGTCTGTTGAAACGGAGGTCTATGTCGATGGCCTCGGATGGGTCGAACTTGGCGGAGCAGGGATATTCCGGGAGGCGGTGACAGCACCGCCTGGCATCGAGTGTCCTGTGCTTGCGTGGGGGCTTGGCGTCAGCAGGGTTGCGATGCTGCGGCGGGGGCTAAGGGATCTCTCGGAAGCTGTACCAGTCAGACATCGACTGGCTGCGGGAGAGTCCGGTCTGTGTGTAATGGGTGCGATGGCGGAAAATATCAAAAAGCATGGAAAATCCCGTCGATGGGAGGTGATGTTGTTTGGAAAGAAATAATCGATCGAAAAAAGAAGCGAGGAAAAAGGAACTCGTGCGTGAACTCGGTAGGATAATTAACGCACTAAAAAAGACAAAGAGATCAAGTTTATCATGTTATTTGGCTCATTGGCAAGAGGTGATATAAGCGCAACAAGTGATGTAGGTATGATCATCGTGAAAGGGACGAAAAAAAAGTTTCTCGATCGGTTGGATGAGATTTATTCAACATTGGTTCCGAATGTCGCTCTGGATATTCTCGTATATACGCCAGAGGAATTTGAAGCGATGAAAAATACGAATGTTTCTGTTATGAATGCTGTAAAGGAGGGGAAAATACTGTATGAACCCTGATGCGATGGATGAAGGATGAAGATGGCTTCGTCAGGCAGAGCAAGACCTTGATGATGCACCTGACATTCCGCACGTGTTTTTGCAAAAAGATCTGTTTTTTTTGTAAATGGTGAATAGTGGATATCGCTTGTGATTTTTTGTTTTTAAAGATAATCTATTTATTGAAATACATATTTTTTACATAAGCATGTAAAGCATCCGCTGTTGAAATTGGGTAGGTTGTGCCACCACAGTATAAAAATAATAATTTTTAGATATTTAAAACCTCTATCAGTAGAAATTATGGAAAATAAATGGCGACCTGTGGAATGTGGGATACACCTATGCCGATATGTTTATGCCGGCAAAGGTAATATCACCACACCATGAGCATTAAAATCAAGGTGAGGCGGTGCAGCAAATTAAGTTTATGCATCACCCTACCTGCGCAAATTGCAAAG
>JAYELB010000309.1:0-2122 GCA_034717055.1 Methanobacteriota archaeon | reverse complement strand
CAGGGGCTATTGGATTAATTTTGCTTATCATTCTGAAAAATCAGTTGATTTGGATTGCATTTGGTCTAATCGAAGATAAGATTGTGATTGGTGATGTGTTTCGAGAGCAAAAATTTGAGTGAACGATTACGACAGTTTGGGTGAATGGGGCCATAATTAGAATTGCTGCATACTCACGTTTGTCGAAGTTATCTCCAAAACCAACCACATATTTTTAGGAGAGACAACAGTATATTACACCAATTACCTGAGTTTGGGTCAAATAGCAGTTCCCACTATGTACCCGCCTATTCTGATGCAATAGGCAGTGTTGCGCAGACCCTGCAGCCCTCCCCCTTCTCCGACTCTATCCAGATGCGACCTCCATGTACCTCGATTATCCGTTTCACGATGGCAAGACCGGCACCGGTCCCTTTGGTGCCCCGGTCCAGTTTGCAAAACAGCTCAAACACCTTCTCGTGCATGTCCGGGTCTATCCCTATCCCGTTATCGCGCACGAAGAAGACGGTTTCGCCGTCATCAATACGATAGTCGATATCTATCTTCGGGTGCGGCTCTTCGCCCATATAATTTATGCTGTTCTCGATTAAGTTTACCAGCACCTCAACAAGCTTTATCCGGTCCACATGGACTACAGGGAAGTCCGCAGATACCGAGATTTCTACCCCACCTGATTTTACCTGCTCTGAGGTCTGTTCCAGCGCTTCTGACGCAAGTTCGCCAAACGGCACGTCCTCGGATGGATTCGCAACACGACCGATACGTGAGAGTTCCAGCGTGTCATTCAAGAGCCGTGCCATTTTTATTATGCCGTTTTCTATGTATTTCAGATTTTTTTCCACTCTTTCGGTCTTACCCTTCTCCAGATCCATGCGTAACACGCTGGCAAATCCCTGGATGGTGGTGAGCGGTGATCTTAAGTCATGAGAGACGGTATAAGTGAATCTCTCTAGCTCAGAGTTCTTTGCTTCAAGTTCTTTTACGAGGTGATCCCGTTCCACCTCCGCATGTTTTCGCTCAGTTATATCCCGGAAAGCCAGAACAGTGCCGATGACATCACCTTTATCATTTTTGATCGGTGCAAAGCTATCATCGATCGGTATCTTTGCTCCGTCCTTTGCTATCAGCAGCATTTGATTGGTCAGCTCGACAACGACACCTTCCTCGAGTATTCGCATCACCGGATTCTCGATCTTTTCGCCGGTATCTCCGTTTATGATCTTAAAAACATCTATCAGGGGCTTTCCGGAAGCATGCTCTTGTTTCCATCCGGTCAGTCTTTCAGCAACAGGATTCATGGACTTCACACAACCACCCCCGTCGGTAGCGATCACAGCATCACCGATGCTCATGAGGGTTGTTGCAAGCCATTCTTCACTCTCCTCTAACCGCTTCTCGATCCCGCTCTTGTGAATAGCTGTTTCGATGGATGCGAGGAGTTGCCGCTCCTGAAATGGCTTGACAAGGTAAGCGTATGGCTCTGTGCTTTTGGCTCTATCGATCAGCTCGATATCCGAATACGCGGTTAGGAATATAACAGGAATATCTATCTTCTCTTTTATCACCCGAGAAGCATCTATGCCGTTTTTCTCACCTCGAAGGACGATATCCATCAATACCAGATCGGGATTCAGTTTGAGCGCCTTATCTACGGCAGCATCCGCACTGACCGCACGCCCGACCACTTCATAACCGATATTGGTAACTGCCAGTTCCAGATCTTCGGCTACTATGGCTTCGTCTTCAACGATCAGTATTCTTATTTTCTCCGTATGAACTTCCCCCACTACCACCTATGCTAAATTCCATATTAAAGATTGTCCCTCTATCGCTGATAACTTCCAGCGTTCTGTGTAACTGGTTTTCAACGAGTGTATATATTTACCAGATGGAGGCCACGTGTTTTGGTGGTATCGATATAGAGTCCGGGAGGCAATCCAACACCATTTGCCCTTTACCCTCGGATTGACCCTGCCACTGTCTGATGCAGTGAGGATGACCTTGATCTTTCCGTCTTTCTGCTTACCAAAAGCATGTTGTAGGGAGTTTAAGAGCAGTTCGTTGATGATCAGCCCGACATGCACCAAAACGATCGGAAACTTGCGATCGATCACGTGAATAA
>JAYELB010000308.1:0-2126 GCA_034717055.1 Methanobacteriota archaeon | reverse complement strand
GTCCTGCGTTCGAATCGCAGCGGGCCCATCAACCAGCAACAGACGGCTGTGCCGTGATAGCTCAGTCCGGGAGAGCGCTGCCCTGAAGAGGCAGTTGTCCCCGGTTCAAATCCGGGTCACGGCATCTCCACGCGCCGATAGTGTAGCGGTTATCACCGGGCGTTGCCAACGCTCGAACTCGGGTTCGATTCCCGATCGGCGCATTTATGCGTAAAGCACGCCTTTCTTCGCAGCCGGAGGATGTTCTGGCGTTTACATCCTCACTTGCTGCTGACCGATGGATATTTGATGCGGATCTTGCTGTAGATCGTGCGCATGTCGTAATGCTGGCAGAAGAAAGTATCATCACGACTGAAATCTCTTCTCTCATACTCTCCGCGCTCGATAAGATACAGGACGCTGGCATCTCCGCGCTTCCCGTAGAAGAGGATATCCATGCCGCGATCGAGGCTAGACTGATCGAGATGGTGGGCGAGGACGTGGGCGGGCGTATGCACACCGGACGCAGCCGAAACGATGAGGTAGCAACCGACATCCGCGTGCGTCTGCGCGATGAGTTGCTGATGATGATGCGCGAACTGATCGGGCTCAGGCAGGTCCTGATAACGTGCGCGAAGGAGCATGTCGAGACACTGATGCCAGGGTTCACGCACACCCAGCACGCGCAGCCAACGACACTTGCGCACCACCTGCTCGCTCACGCAGGCGCGCTTGAGCGGGATTTTGACCGGCTGAGCGGCGCGTACACGCGCACAAACAGAAGCCCGCTTGGCGCGGCTGCATTCGCAGGGACCGGATTTCCTATAAACCGGGCGCGGACTTCAGAGCTGCTCGGCTTTGATGGTGTCATTGAGAACTCGATGGATGCTGTGAGCGCACGCGATTTTTCAATCGAGTCTGTTTCCGCGTCTGCGCTTCTCATGACCAATCTGAGCCGCATCGCATCGGAACTGATCCTCTGGTCCACATCCGAGTTCGATTTCGTCACGATCGATGACCGGTATGCTTCCACTTCCTCGATCATGCCACAGAAGAAGAATCCCGACGTTGCCGAACTGGTGCGCGGGAAGGCAGGCAGTGTGATCGCCGCCGCTGTCGGTATCCTCACAATCACAAAAGCGCTTCCACAGAGTTACAACCGCGATCTGCAGGAGGCGACCCCTCATCTCTGGAGCGCGGTCTCCGATACGCTTGCAAGCATCCGCATGACCACCGGGATGATCGATACGATGGAGGTGTACCGGGAAAATCTTCTGAGACAGGCAACAGCGGGATTTGCCATGGCAACCGAACTTGCGGACACACTTGTCAGGTCGTGCGGGATCTCGTTTCGGACGGCGCACCAGATCGTCGGGACGCTTGCACGGGCGGGTAGTCAACCATCACTCGTTGCGATCGATGAGATCGGGCTATCGCTAACAGGCAAGCGCATGAGCGATCTCGGTCTCGATGAACAGGTGATCTCGGATGCGCTCGATCCGGTGGCGAGCATCCGTACCCGCAAAAGTGGCGGTCCTGCTCCTGATGATGTGCTGCGGGTGACTTTGGTCTTTGAGGAAAAGTTGCAGGAGGATATGGCTCTGCTCGATTTGCGGTGTGGACGAGTCGAAGAAGCGATGGAGATGCTTCGACATACACTTCAAAAGTATGAAAACCCTATACTCGGTCTTTCTGAAAAATGTACGTAGAACCCTCAATCAAGGTTCATCCAGTGTTAATCTGTGTATAAAAGCCATATAATCCACAGATTAACACATGAGCGCCGATTTTGTCCGAAACGCCATAAGGCATGATAGCCCTGTGATGCAAAAGGTACTTATGGACCTATAGCATGTGTGGAATGCAATAGCGGAGTTGTTAGTATGACAAGACATTCCCACCTGCTCAAAACACGCAATCGTTTTGCGAACGGTGATCTTTGGCGCGGGCGTGCTTGCGTGCGCGGGTACGGTGGCGGGCGAGGGGCTGGGAGCGTTTTGCATGATAGCTCAGGGAATGAGAATAAGGGGTGAGTCACGGCACAAGCTGGGGCGCAGGTAGGTTGTAGGGAAGCCATTTATGATAATATGGAGAATCGATTAGGAGGGTAACAATGAGGCGAATCGAATTTCATAATAGGGAACAAG
>JAYELB010000307.1:0-2132 GCA_034717055.1 Methanobacteriota archaeon | reverse complement strand
CATGCGATAAATATGGCAGCAAGACAGACCGGACACGGAAGCGACAGGATCGCAAAGGTGCGCTTCGAGACATCGCATCCGGAGTTCCACTTCCGTGTCGTGTACACGCCCGCAGCGATCAGTGCGAGCGCTAGCATGGTGTGGAATGCAAGACCAAGAGTGAGTAGCCCCTGCATTAAATCGATCGAGAATAATGTGATCAGGTAACCGATGAAGATCGAGATCACGAGGTAACTTGCTGCAACATACAGGATCTCTCTCTTCCGGATGCTTGATAGCCCGCATCCGGCTCCGGTCTTGATCCCAAATATTGCGATACTTGTCAGAACACCTATCACTGCGATGCTTGTCAGACTCATTGTTCATCCTACGTTTAGTTGAATTTAGAACAAGTCTGGTTTATAAGGGTTGTGGTTGGGGCGAGCCCATCCAGTAAATCATAATCCGCGCTGTACCTCAAGAATCCTCTATCGGATCTCTGATAAAGTCAGTCATCTAGTAATTATCTCGATGGCAGGATATTTCAATTTCCTCCTTTTATGCATTCTACATCAGCAATGATAGTACCCAAGCGGACAAACCATAATTATAGTTAGGTCCATCCACCGTAAGGGCTTTGGGACAAAATTCATGTATATCCCCTCCAGTGTGGTACCACATCACCCATGATCTCCAAGTACCCCGCTCGTCGAATATTGTGCTCCACAAGCTTCAGCTGCGTCTCAGTCTCCTTCCGCGATTCAAGTCGTTTCCTCGAGTGGCGCGCCAAACCGGCATTTCACCATTGAATTGACCGTTTCCGAGATCGAACGCATATGATAATGTTCTAACCACTCCTGAGGATCTTCCCAGAGTGAATACAGCATATCATACCGCCCCAGAGCTCCAATACTTTTAAAAGTCACATTGCTACGGGGTAGAAACTATGGTGTGGCGTGGTTTTCCGAGACCAGATTGGTGATCCAGCGACACCCGTAAATACCATCTCCAAGAACACTGTCCGGATCGGGATGACAATTGAGCGTCTGATCAAAAGACTCCGGAAACATCGTAGTTTCTCCAACTGAGTGATTTGGACTTATAGATATTCCTGAAATTAGCTTATGTCGAACCCCTATACCCAGGACTGCATAAGAGAACCCTTTCTTTGCAACAGAGTTCGATTCAGGGAAACTGTCGTCCGCCTGTTCCTTGCTCGCAGACTTTGATTTCTTTCTACCTTTCTTAGAATTCTGTTTCTGTCGTTTATCGGCATAATTCTCCTTATTTGAGGCACTAAATCCAGTGCCATCGAACGAAAATATCTCCTCTTTACCTTCTACGCTTTCATTGGTTATTACTACGATTGCATCCAGAATTTTGTTTACCTGTCCTTTATCGTATCAGCGTTCTATTGTTTTGTAAGAAAAATGACAGCCTATACCCAATTTCTCCCGGAATAGAAGCAAAAACCCCTCAGCCAACCTATTTGATGAATTCACGTACGTTTGTAACAGTAGGACTTTGGCGACGCTGGCTGGATCAGTTGGCGGTCTGCCATGTCCTCGTTTTCTGGGAGGAGTTCTCTTTTTTATCCGTTCATCCGCCTCGCAGGCGGGATCCCTTATGTTATCCGGATAGTAAATCATCTCGTAGATCTGCGCATGGTCATATTTCGCCCAGTCGGTTGTCACCGGTTCTTTACTCTTGTATTCGAATGTCCCATCCCGAACACTCTTTATGATTTTTCTGAGTTCTTCCCCCTGTTTTTTGGATGGCATGCCGCGATAATGGATCGATAAGTATATAAGCTTATGGGTGTATACACCCATGTTATGAAAGGGGCACTTATCGCGTTCACGGTACCTACCGGCAAAGACCGGACCCGAGCGAGTGCATTCGTAAAATCATTCTACGGGCAGGAAACCAGCTCGCATCATGGGAAATACAGATACCGTAGGCACGGCCTCATGGATGAAATCCCCTACAATAAGCTGATACGAGGGGTGATTATCATCCAGGCTGATAATGTGGGGCGAGTCACGGAGTTTTTAGAGCAATATTCTGCTGAATACCATGTTCGTGTGGTGGAACTCACGGAGAGGGATCGCGAAGTGATGGAGCCGTCGGTTGAGTAATATTGTCCCAAAGCC
>JAYELB010000306.1:0-2139 GCA_034717055.1 Methanobacteriota archaeon | reverse complement strand
GACTGAACGTTTGATAGTATAACTCTGGAATGAGCCTGGTTTTTCACGTATCTACCGGCAGGTATACCCTTTTTGGAGATATTTTAGCATAAGAAGTTAAAATACCAAGTAGTAGATATATACATTTTAAATTTTTACACGCATAACGTAGGACTAAAAGTTCGACGAGTGCAACCAAGGGTATATGGTGGAGACTGGGCGGGAATTGCTGATGTTCATGCAATGCTCAATACTTATGTACAGAACATATATTAAACGTTCTCTTGATCTAATGTTCACCTCGCTACCTACCACGCGACGATCAAGAGCAAAAGCACGACAAAAAAAGACCTCCAGCAATGCTACACTACACTTCACATCCCACTCACACCTGCACCCGCGCTTACACCAACGCGCAACATCTCGTCCGAGGATGCCCCGCAATTCATTGCGGGGTGGCATGGACGGGGATTCAAGGGGTACATTGGGGTAACCTATTTGTTTGGGAGTCCCTTACTCCATACAATGACAAACCGGAAGGAATTTCACGAGTTGATACCGATCAGAAGAGCGGAGGAGCTACTCAGATCGATCATCTGCAGCAGCACCGAGGTCGTGCCGCTTGATCTGGCATACCACCGCATCCTTGCGGAGGATGTTTTCGCGACGGTCGATGTACCATCGTTTGACCGTGCAGACATGGATGGCTACGCGGTGCGTGCGGCAGATACATACAATGCGCGGGAAGAAGAGCCGGTGCAACTTACGATCGCGGGCAGGATCCCTGCCGGGGACGTTCCGTCGCTTACGATCTCAGAGGGCACCGCTGCCGAGATCTCTACAGGTGCGATGCTTCCTGCGGGCGCTGATGCGGTCGTGATGGTCGAGTACACCAAAGAAGGCGAATATTCGTCTTTGGTCTCGATTTACAGGGCGGTCCACGTATTTGAAAATGTCATGCGAGCAGGAGCCGATATCCGGGGCAAGACGCGGGTGCTTCCAAAAGGCGCGCTTCTCGGATCGCGCGAGGCAGGTGTTCTTGCGGCCATCGGAGTTTCGCATGTCAAGGTTCGCTCGCTTCGAATCGGGATCATCTCTACCGGAAACGAACTCGTCTCTGCGGGCGAAAAAATGAATCCGGGACATGTATATGATGTGAATGCACATACGCTATCTGCTGCGGTTCGAGAATGCGGAGCAAAACCGGTTGCGTACGGGATCGTTTCAGATGACGAAAAAAAGACGGTGGAAGTCCTAGGAAGAGCCATTTCAGAGTGCGATCTGATCCTCACATCCGGAAGCACGTCTGCCGGGTCGGGTGATATTATGCCCCATATCCTCGAGGAGTGTGGCGAGGTACTCGCGCACGGGATCAATATCAAGCCCGGTAAGCCGATGATAATAGCGAAGATGGAAAAACCAGTCATAGGGCTTCCAGGTTTCCCAACATCGGCACTGAGCATGTTTTATCATCTGGTAGCTCCGCGAATACGTGATGTTCTCGGATATGTTACCGGTGTAGCAGCGAGACCGCAGCAGGCTGTACTTGGATCTATGATCCAGTCGGCAGGAAGGCACCAGCTCCTGCCGGTGGCACTGGTGCGGGGAATGGCGTATCCGGTGATCAAGGGTTCAGGTGCAATCACGGCGCTTGCATCCGCGGACGGGTTTATCGAAATTCTTCCCGAAACCGAGATCATGGAAGCAGGAGAGACGGTCGATGTTACGCTCTTTGGGGATGCGGCTGCAAATGATCTCGTATTCGCGGGAGCTGCGTGCGATGAAGTAAACCGGATCGTGGAGATGCTGCCGTTTCGTGTGCGGATGATCTACACTGGCGTTACCGCAGGAATCGAGGCTCTACGAAATGGAATAGCAGATATTGCAGTAATTTCTCTTTCCGCAGATGAACTGCCTGACATGGACGGCGTTTCGGTTATGCATGAATTTCTGCGCGGGGATGGGGCGTATACGCTCATTGTGCTCCATGACCGGATCGGTTCTGAGCATGTAAAAGCATTTCTTTCGGCGATTGGGGATGCCGGTGCAGCATGATGGCAAGGGTGCAGCGCCGGATACGTAAACGAATGCCAGACAGTGCAGTTGCATGGTAGGACGATTTGATGTTGAGTGGTTGAGGTGGCTTCATCGGTGTTTCGG
>JAYELB010000305.1:0-9528 GCA_034717055.1 Methanobacteriota archaeon | reverse complement strand
AGTAGATGATCATGTTTATGATACTCTAAAATCCGAAGTGGTTCCCTCGAAGGTCTACTGATACTGTTTTCGTGGTAACAAAGAAAATTGGAATGAAAATTGAAAACGCATGCGGACGATGCATAATTTTAGCGTCAGGAAACTACCTTGGATTTTGGAAATGATAGAGTGGAAGAAATAGTAGATGATTTGAAAAGATCAGAGAACTTGCTATAAAAATGATGAAGGGTTTGTTCTGACTTTTGTAAGAAGTGGTTATTTGGATGGTTACACTGTAACCAATCAAAAAATGCTTCCGATTTTTCCAGATGGGTCATACGTTCACTTTAACTCAAGATGCCAAAGAGCCTGATTTTTAAGTTCGAGAGCGATTTGTTGATGTTCCGAATCACATAACGTTTCGCGTGTTTGTGAAGTGTCGAGGGCGTTTAGGTGAGCGACAGCGTTCCGCATACACCATGTTATCGGATGTTGCCTACATTTCAGTCTTTTTTTGGAATCCTCTTTTCTACATCTAATCTCATGGATTCCTGGTGGCAGAGATCATTTATCCACAATCAACATATTTACCACCACCAAATTTGAAAATGGATTGCTTTGCATCATGTGAGATGTTGAGAATTCCTTGTCCCAATATCCCAATTTGAACATATCACGTATTACCTTAGCCTTTTGTGAAGTGGTGCTTTTAGATGTGTCAAAGTAGTCACATATATCGTCACCGCTAGCGTATGGTTCGAAATTTCGGTCAAAAAGAAAGTTGATGCTTCCTATGGCATGGACTACTGCCGCCGCCCAGATTTCAGTCCGCCCAGATAGAAATGGGACATTCCGCTTACGAGACATCTTTCGTATGAGTTTCTCGCACAATTGCTTGTAATCTTCATCTAGATACTCATCGCAAAACCCTGCGGTCATCTCAATCAGTTTTTGTGTCTTTCCAGCGATGATAGCCTTGTCTTTCATGAACAACTCCTCATTTTTCTGTTATTACGGGCAATTTCCGATAACGTTCCGAGCGTATCTGAAGCCCCCCGAAGGGGGATTTGGGTGGAGTGCCAAAGGCACGAAGCCAGATACAGTCAGTTATACGCCGCTGCGTCATCATTAAGCAGGCTCACTCTCCATTTCAACAGGCGGTAAAATGTCCCTTATGAGGTAAACTTCCTCGAGATGTTTTACTCTACCTTCACTATAATCGTTTCTCACCTCTTCAATAGACTTCAGATATTCAGGACTTGAAAGTGCCGACACATCTTCAATTAAATCCTTCAAAGTCGCTCTCATAGTATCTGATATTAAAGATTGGAACTTTACAACGGTTAAATCCTTTACTTTTATCTCCATAAGTGAACACCTCTGTCCCATCATTTGGATGCAACTATAGAAAAATCCACTCCATCGCTTATAGACCTGTCCACCTCCCCACCCTCACACATCCCAATGCGGCACAAGATCACACCCTCCGCACGGTAGGCACATCGTCTCAGCCACCCGAGCTCGCAACCCGTGCGCATCCAGCACCTCGCGCTCGAACCGGGCAAGCCTGAGCAGTCGATCAGCATCCGGACGTGCCGCATCCGGGCAGACATCCATGAGATCGGGGCGGAGCGGATGCGGGTTTAATGCACGGAGAATCGGGATTACACCAATCCCTGCAAGCGTCTCCACGCCCTTCTTCACAATTCTGTCCGACTCCCCAAGACCGATGATGAAGTTTGAGAAGACCCGGTTCCTACCAAAGATTTCCACAGCATCCTTTAGCGATGCAAGCACAAAATCGAGGTCCATATCAGCACAGGCGCGCCCAAAGATCTCTCGGTCCATGGTCTCCACATTGTACTTAATCTCAACAGCGCCTACCTCCTTCAGGCGGATGGATGAATCCCTGGTCGGATACACCGATACCCCTATCGGCAGATTGTACTTTGTGAGGGTTTTTACGAGATCGACAGCCCGGGTAACCTCTTCTCCGGGTGAGCGCTCGATTCCTGATGTGATGGAGATTGCACGAAGGTTACCGGTCCGAGATGCATCATCAATCATCCTCCTAACCTCATCCGCGGTTTTGGTTCTGCCTCTAAGTTTCGGGACCGGGCAGAATGTACAATTAAAAATGCAGGATTCGCTTAAGGTGATATATGCCTGCTCCGGGCAGTGCAGCAGTGCAGGCTCGATTCTGCCGCGCACAAGTTCCTTGCCCTTGTAAAAGATGACAACGTCATCATCGCTGGCATCATCCTGCTCATTGACACCAGTGGAAATGCAGACGTTATCCATACCATCGCCAATGCTGGTATCGACACCTTCCTCCTCACTAGCAGCGCGGGTATCGCCAACAGCATCAATCCGTTGCACTCGGAGAGTTATGCCGGGATCGTTCTTGTACTCCAGCCGAACACGATGCCCGCCTGACCTGAAGAAGAAAGACCCGATCCCTGCGCCCGGTCCCGCGGTTGACGGTCCTGATGCGAGAGCTTTGGAAGTGCCGAGCAGTTCGGGCTCGATGCCCGCCGAACCTTCTGCTATAAGGATTGCCTTGATTCTTGCATTCATCTTATCCGGATATTGGTTTGGTTTGCACATCAGATTATGTACTCGACAGGATTGTTATCTGCGCTCCAAACCATGCGGCGCAACAGCTTTCCCAGAGGTTGCAAATGCCTGCAAACAGTTGAATTGCATGAATGTTCCTGACGCCTGTCTGCATTCGCGGGGTTGGCCGCGGCGATGCTAACACGTATTTGTGATGAACGCCATCATGCATGGAACTGTGTGGCACGCATGAAAACTATGTGATGCTTATGTAGCACTGGTAAATGACACCTCCATGTGCGATGAATACCATCTTGCCTGAGGCCAAGATCAAGCGTCAGGGGGACCTGGCACCCCTACCAAACTCAGCTGGTAGTGATCTTCTCCCTAAAGATGCCATCTACGTCTGCAACCACGACTTCTATGTCAACTTCCTTTCCGGTAAGTTCCTTTAATGCTCCTTTGAGATAGCCGCGTGTGATGCCGCAGATCGAAGAATGTACCGGGAGTTTACGATCCCTGAGAATATCCCGTATAAAGGATTCAAGTATATTAATATAGATTGCACCATCATCTATGCGATCGACCTCTATCTCGTAGCCATACCACATATTTGTGCGATGTATAAACGTGTCCAGAGCCTCCTCAACATTTTCGATTACGCCGAACTGGTCTCGTGCTTTCTTGCCGAGCCTTCTCCCAGCGTCCTCACCCATGCTTACGAAGATCCCCTCACGATCCTCTACTTTCACCATCTTATCCATCATATCCGATATCTCTCCAGCGAGTATCTTCAATGACTTGTTAAGCGCCTTACAATCTTTCAATTCGTCCTGCAACGACTGTACATGTATCAATTCCTTGTCGGACATGATAATACCTCCACTGTATGAGTGGAGTTACTTTCATATAAATCTTATTTACCACCTATACGTGATCGATCCGATCTCGCTAGTTATGGTACCGCATATTGACCGGGTAAGAAATCTGTTCACCGTCGAGATGAGATTGCAGAGAGCGCCGGGATGATGAAAACGAGACTTGGTACGTAAAAGTCGCATAAACAGTAGCAGTAGCCACGATTTTGAAAACCGCTTTTTCATCGACAGTATAAGCACTGCGATAGCAGGTCATGCGTGTTTTTTAATTTGTTCTGGTTGGTTGAAAACATGATGTCAACCCGGCAAATGCAAATATTATTAGATGGATGTAATCAGTGAAACCGGTGTTAATCTGTGGCTAAAATAGTATCAGCCACAGATTAACGCAGATTATCGGTGTAAACTACTTTTCAGATCGATAGTTCGCCATTATGGCAGTTGTAGTTGCGTAAGACAATCCGACGTCCCCAGAGAATAATAAAAAAACTCATGAAAACAGATCAACTCTCCACACTTTCGTACCAGCGGATATGCTACGACGACATCTCAACGCGGTGGAGGTGGCGAGATAGCATATCTTTTACTGCAAGATCCAAACTATCGATCCTTCACTTAGTAATAATCTTTTCTTTGCAGACGCCTTCTACATTTCCGTATACAATTTGCACATCCACGTCCTTGCCAGTAAGCTCCTTCAGCGCTCCTATAAGATAGCCGCGCGTGATGCCGCAGAGTGGGGAATCTGTCACAAGTCCGCGGTCCCGGAGGATGTCGCGTACGAAACACTTGAATACATTGATGTAGATTGTACCGTCCTCGATGTGGTCGATCTCGAGATCGTATCCATACCACGAGTCTGTATGGTATATACAGATATCCAGAGCTTCTTCCACCTTCTCGACCTTGCCGAACTTATCTCTCGCCTTCTTACCAAGTCTCCTGCCAGCATCCTCGCCCATGCTCACACATATATCCTTTGCGCCGCCTTTCTCTGCTATTTCATTGAGCACACACGAAACTTCTCCGGCGAGTATCTTTAATGCCTTGCTAAACGCCTTACAATCTTCTAATTCATCCTGCAACGACTGTACCTGTAGTGATTCCTTGTCGGACATTACAACGCCTCCATCCCATGACTATAATTGCTGCGTATATAAATGTTATCGTTTATTGGGAACTGTCAACTCACTCAAACAGGTGACACTGTCTAAAAATTCGAGTGTCTTCTGCTGATTCACTCGATTCTTGATAAAATTAACATCAAGAGGCGACTGCGCCGATGCTACACATTCACGAGTTCCGACAAATGACGCGAATTGCACGAATATGCATAACTGGTTATCCCTGGGTGCTAACAACTTACGACTCTTGCACGTCACAAATGTTAAAGTACCCAGCGATCACTATGTATGAGAATACAAGAGTGATATCATGTCGATCAGATACCCATTCATCACAGAAAAAGCAACCATACAACTGGAAGATCAGAACAAACTCCAGTTGATCGTGGACATAAACGCAACCAAGAACCACATCAAGAGAGATATCAAGGAGATCTATGGGTTCGACGTTGCTGCGGTCAGGACACTTATTACGCCGAAGGGCAAGAAGAAGGCAACCGTAACGTTTACAGATGACGATGCAGCAACCGAGATTGCCACTCGAATAGGATTATTTTAGGTGAGTGAAGATGGGGAAACGAATCATATCGCAGAACAGAGGAAGAGGAGGGCCGACATATACGGCACCTTCTCATAAATACAAAGCGAAGCTGTCTCACCCAAACATAAGTGACACAACCATCCGAGCAGAGGTTATTGAGATCCTTCATGATCCTGCAAGGTCTGCACCGATCGCACGAATCTCCTTTGGTAATGGCGAAGAACGATTAATCCTTGTATGTGAGGGGATGTCTGTCGGTCAGGAGGTTGATTGTGGCATAGGGGCTGAGATCAAAGTCGGAAACATTCTGCCGCTATCTGATATCCCGGAGGGTACCCCAATCTGCAACATCGAATCCCACCCGGGCGATGGTGGGCATTTTGCAAGGGCGTCTGGGGTGTACGGGCTTCTGGTCACCCACGATGTCGGCAAGACACTAGTGCAGATGCCTTCCGGTACGATGAAATGGATATCCCCCAGATGTAGGGCAACAATTGGTCTGGTCGCTGGCGGCGGGCGTACGGATAAGCCATATGTGAAAGCGGGAAAGAAATATCACAAATTAAAGACCCGCGCGGCGAAGTACCCGCGTGTGAGCGGGGTTGCGATGAACGTGATCGACCATCCATTTGGCGGCGGCAACAGGAAGCATCCGGGACGACCGAAAAGCGTGAGCAGGAACACACCGCCTGGTCGGAAGGTCGGAAGCATCGCATCGAGACGGACAGGGAAACGGTAATCATGACATCATACATGACACGTTTAACATCGCGCGTAACAATTCACAGGTGAAACAATGGCAAAGAAGACGAAGAAGAAACTACCACGAAGGAAGGGAGAGATTACATACCGAGGACATACCATCTCGGATCTGAAGAAGATGTCTTTTCAGGAGTTCACAGAACTGCTTCCCGCATCCCAGCGCAGGAAGATCAATAGAGGTTTTACCGAAGATCATAAGAGGCTAATCCAGCGTGTCAAGGACGGGCGCACTATGATCAGAACCCATCTTCGAGACATGATCATCCTTCCGGAGATGATTGGGATTGATCTTGAGATTCACGATGGTAAGAAATTTAACAGGGTGTCGGTGCAACCGGAGATGATCGGCCATTATATTGGTGAGTATTCGCTTACCCGGAATGTAGTGAGGCACGGCAGTGCGGGTGTCGGTGCAACCAGATCCAGCAAATTCGTGCCGCTTAAGTGATGCAAAATAGTGTATTAGAATAATATATCAGTAAGGAGATACCAATGGCGAAGGTAAATTATTCACGCGAATCAAATCCGGACACATCATCAAAAGCGATGGGTTACGAACTGCACGTCTCACCAAAACATACACGGGAGATATGTATTGCAATCAAAAACATGCGCATACCGGCGGCGAAACAGTATCTTACAGATGTAATCGCGCTTAAGCGTGCAATTCCGTTCAATCGCTACACTGACGGCGTCGGACATCGGCGTGGCAAGATGGCTGCGGGCAGGTATCCGGTTCGGGCGTCCACCGAGGTTCTCAAGGTGCTTGTCAATGCCGAGAATAGCGCTATGGACAAAGGTCTGGAACTTGATCGCATGAGAATATCACATGCTGCAACCAAACAGGGCAGAACCATACGTGGAACTATGCCGCGTGCCATGGGCCGCGCAACTGCGAAGAATACGGAAACAGTAACAGTTGAGATTATCTTGGAGGAGTTATAGATGACAGTCGAGAGAAAATTTGTGCAGCAAGGGCTCAACAGGGCAAGAATGGATGAGTATTTTGCCGGGGAACTTGAACGTGCTGGTTACGCCGGTATGGAACTAAATAGAACCCCAATGGGAACCCAAATCACTATTTTTGCAGAGAAACCTGGAATGGTAATTGGAAAGGGTGGAAAAGTAGTTCGCAAGCTGACAAAGGATATGGATCAGTATTACGATCTCGACAACCCCCAGATCGATGTGCAGAGCGTGGGCATCCCTGAATTGAATGCGCAATTGATGGCATCACGGATCGCAAGTGCGCTTGAACGCGGCTGGTATTTCCGAAAGGCAGCACACTCGACGCTCCGAAGAATCATTGGCGCAGGTGCAATCGGATGCAGAGTTGTACTCTCCGGAAAACTTACAGGTCCCAGATCTCGGATCGAGAAGGTCGTGGAGGGCTATATAGTACATGCTGGTAAGCCGGCAGAGGAGATTGTGCACCACGGATTTGCGACTGCGGTTCGGAAACTGGGTACGATCGGTTGCAGCGTTCAGATTGTGCTACCTGGCACTGTGCTGCCGGATGTATTCAGTCTGGTAGAGGTCAAGCCGCCTGAACCTGTGATTGTGGAAGAGGCGGAAATCGCGACTGCTGAAGAGATAATCGGAGCGGAAGTAGAGATCACAGAAGTTGAAGTGGCTACCGAAGCGGAAATGACAGTCATAGATGCTGAACTTACTGGTAAGTCCACTGTCGAAGTGATGGGGGCGAGTTCAACTACTTCAGACATTACCCAAAACTCATCTCCAGTTGAAACAGAGGGCATCCCCCCAGAGGCTCCGAACACCGAGGCATTGGCTACAGCAGAACCTCCAGTTGAAACAGAGGGCATCCCCTCCGAGATTCCACCGAGACCCGAAACCCGTAATGCAAGTGGTATCTGGGAGCACAGGCACGACGGTCTTGACTGGCATGCGATGGCGATCGCGCACAAACAGGAAAAGCCGGGCACGCCAGAAGAAGCAAGCTTGGTAGAGGAAGAGACCCGGATGAAGGATGGAGTCACCGAGCACAAGCACACCGGATTTGATTACTGGCATCCGGCATCAAGAGTACACAAGGAGGCTTAAAGTAGATGGCAAAACTTCAATCGGAAGAGATCAGGAATATGAGTCCGCCTGAGCTGCTTGACGAACTCGAGTCGTTGCGGCTGGATCTGATCAGGGAGCGTGCGCTCTCCTCTGCGGGAGGCGCGCCAGAGAACCCCGGATTGATCGGAGAACTACGGCGTACCATTGCGCGGATCAAGACGATCCGGAAAGAGAGAGGGTTATGACGTACGAGATTACCCCTGGGAATTTGGTGTACCATACCCTGATCGGTCTTGAAACCGTGATTGCAGGGAGCACAAATCCGGATATAGTCGGCATCAGAGGTGTGGTGGTCGACGAAACAAGAAACACGCTGCTCATTACTACTGGCTATTCTGATTTTTCCACTATGAGTGAGGCAATGACTTCCAATCAGGTGGGAATCAGGAGCACAGCTCTACAGAATGGTGAACCAGGTGAAAAGGGTGAATATTTTCTTGATAAAACAATCCCTAAAGCGCATTCCACATTTATCTTCAGTCTGTCGGATGGCCGGAAGGTCCGGGTCAATGGGGATCTGCTTGTCGCACGTCCCGAAGACAGAATATCCATGAAGCACAAGAACTAAAGAAGAATTAGAGAAGAACTAGAAAGGAAGAGGAATAACCGATGGCAAGAAATATTGGATTGAATGTACCTATCCCGCTAACAGAATGCGAGGATCCAAACTGTCCGTTTCATGGCACGCTCCCTGTCAGGGGGCAGGTGCTTGATGGAGTTGTTATCAGTTCCAAGATGGACAAAACCGTAGTGGTCGAGCGCATTTACGAGAAGAGAATATTCAAATACGAACGGTATGAAAAGCGCAGATCACGGATCCATGCCCACAATCCGCCATGCATTAATGCAAAGGAGGGTGATGTTGTCAAGATCGCTGAGTGCCGTCCTCTTGGCAAAACCAAGTCGTTTGTGGTGGTGGCGCTGACATGAGGGGAATCCGTTCATCGATGACGCGCCCGTTAAACGCGGGAGCGAGATTAAATTGCGTGGACAACACCGGCGCACGGGTTGTCGGGGTCATCTCTGTGGTAAACTACCGCGGCGTAAAGAACCGATACCCGAAAGCAGGGATCGGTGATATGCTGGTTGTGTCTGTAAAGAAGGGAACTCCTGAGATGCGAAAGCAGATCATGCGTGCTGTGGTGATCCGGCAGAAGAAGGAATACAGACGTCCCGATGGGATGCGCGTATCTTTTGAGGACAATGCAGTGGTGATCACCGATGACGATGGTATCCCAAAGGGCACCGAGATCAAGGGACCGATTGCGCGAGAAGTGGCGGAACGGTATCCAAAGATCGCATCGGCAGCGACGATTGTTGTGTGAATCTACTTTTTATTTTTAAGTTCCATTCTATATATAACACTACGGGAGTACACAAGATTAACACGGAACCTTGTGTAATCTCGTGGTTTTATATGCTAATATTCACACAATTTTGGGTAAGTACTAGCAAAGTTATCTGACGGCACTCCACATCCATGACATTCGTACAATTGCTTATTCGTGCCATTCAAGATCCCTTTTGCCGATTAGGTTTCGCTTATTTTGGGATTGCTGTCCAGACTCGGATATCTGGTGTCGGCTAATCTGACAAAGTAGAA
>JAYELB010000304.1:0-2173 GCA_034717055.1 Methanobacteriota archaeon | reverse complement strand
GGTCGGCAGCCGAGCAGTTGCGCGAGATCAACAAGGCGCAATCAGGCGAGATCGGATCTGCAACGATCGGGACGATTGCAGGAACTGATTTCGAGGTCGCGCTCTCGGTTAGGGATGTCGTAAGCCAACACCTATCAGTCATCGCAGCCACCGGCGCTGGAAAGTCGTACACAGTCGGCGTCATCGTCGAGGAACTGCTTATGCCACACAACAGGGCGCCTGTGCTGATCTTTGACCCACACGGCGAATACACGGTGCTTGATGCGATCGCCAATGACCCGCGGTTCTGGGACCGCGATTACAAGCCGAAAGTCAGTATAATAAAGCCCGACAAGATCAAGATCCGCGTAGGCGACCTCGATACGTCTGATCTCATCAGCATCATCGACGACGGCACGATGTCAGACAAGATGAAGACTCTCTTCGGGAGTGCGTGCCGCACGCTTCGGAGAGCAAGCTTCAGAGGCGGAACTCAACAGTTCACGCGGAGCGAACTTAGAAAGACAGTCGAAGAGATGCGGGATGGGAGCAGCGACTCCTCGATCGAAGGAATCTTGTGGCGGCTCCGCAAGCTGGATAACGGAATATTCCATGACCACGAAGACGTGCCGATCGTCGATTACCTGCATATCGGGCAGCTCACGGTTGTGGACGTCTCCGGCATCAGCACCGGGTTTCAGCAGATGATTGCGCAGGTGATCCTCCGGAAAATCTTTGATGCACGGCAGAAGACGGAAAACGGCACATATACGAGTGCTACGCCCGACAAATACCTGCCATACCCTGTATTCATAATTCTTGAGGAGGCGCACAGGTTTGCGCCGCAGGGCAGTGGTAGCGGTGCGGGTGGGGACGGGGGCGATGGCAGCGGGAGAGTCGCGAAATCAAAGCCGATCATCAAGACGATCCTCTCTGAGGGCAGGAAGTTCGGTGTCGGGATCTGTATGGTCTCGCAGCGTCCAAGCAAGCTTGATTCGGACTCGCTCTCCCAGTGCATGACCCAGATCACGATGCGGATCATCAATCCCGCGGATCAGGATCAGATCGGGCGAAGCATCGAGTCTGTGAGCCGGGATATCGTGGCGGAACTGCCTGCACTTGCGAAGGGGCATGCGATCATATCAGGCGTTGGCATCAACACGCCGACGATCGTTCGGATCAGGCAGCGGTACGGGCGTGACCGGGGCGCAAGCAAGGATGCGCCGTCGATCTGGGTGCGGGAATCACGTACCGGGCATGCGGGAAAGGGATCGGACGCCATCCTCCCGGATCATGATCTGGATATCGGGGTGTAAGGTATAAGCGAAGCATGCCGTCTCACGGCTGTGTGGTTTCATGCACGCCGCGTAGTTTCCGGAGAGCCTCATACAACTCCTTGCTATCGAAAATAACGGGATTGCGCAATTCAGGACTGTTATGTTCCAACTTATAACTATTCGAAAAATGTGACTTTATGTCAGTGATAGCCTGGGTTGGAATGAATGTTTTTCCGGTACCGAGGATCGATAGTCCTAAACCTGACGGATATACTACATATTTGATCAGAGGACCGGATATACGAACTAATGATATCCTTCCGCCGGTTGATTTCTCCAATAAAGGCAGCTCATTCGGAAACGGGGCGTTTGTATGGTCCGAAGATGCTGTACTTGAAAAGATCTGGCTAAACTGAACACCATCAACATAGCAATCAATACAATAGGCACCGCCACCAGTGCATAAGTAGTAAGGTATTCCACGTATCCATTTAATATCATCCAGACAGGTCCAATCGGCCAGATGAATAGAGCTATAATGACACCTTTTGGTGATGTGTCAGTGCATCACCGAAAGGTGGGTGTTCTGAAGTTAGAACATATATTCTCACAAAACAAGAATGGGATTATGGTGGAAATCTACTCAGCACTTATTTTTTATCTCCTTGTACGTATTATGATTGCAATTGCAGCTAAAACTGACATTCCGCAGGTCACCATCCCTTTTTCATAATTTCTACTGATAGCGTTTTTGAATATCCAAAAAATATTGTTTTTGTACTGTAGTGGCACAACATATCCAATTTTAACATGGGCTGCATCACATCCCACATACCATGCGCCGTTCCTCAAAAAATGTGACTTTTGATATTTTACGGCTGCAACAATTCCTTTCAATGGCATCATCTGCAGATTTA
>JAYELB010000303.1:0-2193 GCA_034717055.1 Methanobacteriota archaeon | reverse complement strand
TTACCATCCATGTTGGTATGATATATAATAAAACTTTACAAAGAGCAATTATTTATCGAGAGCGTAAACACTTTTAAACGGGGGGGGGGTGAAGGAGGAACAGAAATGATATGGTTTTATGGGGCAAAAATTACCCAAATATGGATGATTTTCATCATCCTAGGTTTACCCTCTTGGATGTCATGACACGTACATCAATGAGTGCCGAGGAGGGGCGCTTCTATAAGTACCCAGAAGAAAAGGAGGTGAAAATAAGATGTTGTTCATAACATGCGTAAATGTCAATTCAGGTATGGTGAAAAGCGCAAAAGAATTCGGAGACAAGATGCTCAATGAGCCGCCAAAAGGCGTCAAGTTCTTAAAAGCATATCACACGCTGGGCAGGTATGATGCTGTATGGATTTACGAGGCAGATGATCCGGATGTGATAGAAGATTTCCTCCATCAGAGTAGGGATGTCGCAACAACGGAAACCTGGGTTGCATTTGAGAGAAAGATGTAAATAGGGGATTGTTTTTCAATTTCTCTATTTTTCATTTTTAAAAAATATATTGTCCTTCAGAATATGTGTGGTGGTATGGACTATGGAGGCACCATCAGAAAGTTCTTATTAAAAACCGGTCCGATGGTTGGGCAGGTTGAGAAAGCACAGGATGTCTGGTCACGACACGATTGCAGGATCAATATTACAGCACCACACCCGTCACCGATAGGTATTTGTGTGTCGTAATTAAAGCATCGGTTAGCGATCTGTTCATCATAACCGCATATTTCACGGACGCGATTAAAAGAGGTAGGATACTATGGAAAAAGAAATAAAAATATGGTATGATAAAGAAGGCGATTACCTTGAAGTCATCTTTGATCGGAAAGCCGGGTACTTCAATGAGACCGGGGACGATTCCGTGATGAAAAAAGTCGATGGAAGTGGGAGCATCATCGGTTTTTCCGTCCTGAAGATGAGTGCACTCAAAGGACAAAAACCGCTTTCGGTTGGTATCGCAGGTCAAATCGCCTGACATGCTGACATTACGTCTTCAACACTTCAAAAGTCAATGAAACTGCTAATCCTTTACGGAGGAAACTTCGGGGAACGAGTGATACGAAACCTTGTAAACGACTCCGAATTCTGCAAATCCTGTGATCCGCTCTGCACACATTGTAAATATGAGAGGTATTGCTACGCAGAAAGTATCATCGGCACGATCAGATTCCCGGCACCAGAGACGCTGCCTGATTTCATCGACGACCCTGCCCCCTACATCCCTGTGCTGCCATCAGCGGATATCATGATCGCAACAGAGATTCATCCCGACATACTGATGGAACTACCCTCACGACTGAATGACGCCGGAATCAAAGGCTTGATCGTTCCGGTCGAGCAGTCAAGAGAAGCCTCTTCAGGGCTTGCGAAGCAGGTTGGAGCGAGGTGCAGCGATCTTGGGATCGAATCCGCATTCCCAAAGCCGTTCTGCTCGCTGGATGCGACAGAAGGGATCATCGGAAGATTTGTTTCTGAGTTTGGGGTTGGAATCCCGGTTCTCGAGATCAGTGTTGCGAACGGGGTTATTTCAGCAGTCACGGTCAAGCAGAGCGCACCCTGTGGATCGACGTGGTTTGTTGCGAAGAAACTGATCGGAGCGCCTGCGAACTCGCAGCAGGACATTCGCGATATCGTTGCTGAAGCACACCACTCATACCCCTGCACCGCGGACATGACTGTTGACCGGGAACTCGGGGATACAATCCTGCACCGGGCAGGGTACCTGATCAGAAGTGCGGTTGAGGATGCGCTCTCACCCTGACAGTATCTGAAATACCTTATCTTTCCGACTTTTTTTTCAGAAATCGTAGACCGGAAATTGCCAGCAAGCCCCGTGATATCAGGCACTTCGAATGGTTCTTTTTTTTTGTAACTACTCGGGTATGTTGATTGGTCGCCCGATTGCGATTCTGTACTTTCTGGCAAGAAAAAATAACCGCTGAGGGCGCAGAGGAATGCTATAAGAGTTTAACCATTCATCCCCTCTCAGCGTCCCTTTGCGCACTCTGCGGTTAAATTCCCGGTTTGGTTACAGTACCCCCCCACATCCCGGGTGGTTCCTGCATAGTGAAGTTCCCTGATGGTGGTTTTAGATACCTGTGTAGTTACCTTCTTTTATCGTTCCATTCGTTTGGTACTATGTTACCACC
>JAYELB010000302.1:0-9669 GCA_034717055.1 Methanobacteriota archaeon | reverse complement strand
TTTGAGCACCTACGAGACGGCGAAGAAACGTGGATATAGATTTATCGAAATGGTCCGGGCAAAGTTCGATCCGCCTGCTGGAGCGAGGGGTTGTGGGGTGGGGGCTTCCTAAAGGTGAGTAGTTACGGTTTTATTAGTCAAAACATCTTGTAGGTGCTGACATTTTTCTTTAATGTGAGAATAGTCCACTGCAACAGCATCTTTCATTTGATCTGAAAATCCTGGCATCATACAAACTCTTCCCTTATACTGGACGGGCAGAGTAAATAAATAATGCCCGAATGCTATTTCTTTTGATAGATTAATACTACTTTGTCAGATTAACCACCCATTCAGGCGCTTGATGCTGGTTTTGTTTTCCAAACGGTTTGAGGTCATGCCACCGCCCGCTGTTGATTTGTCTGTAATGTGACAAAGTAGGATTAACTTCGTTACTTTCGGTTTCCAATACATAAATAACCACATCTGCGGATATCAGTGATACTGCATGTATGTCAGTTATTCTCTCGACAGGTCTGATATTTTCTGGGATATAAAAAAACAGATACTTTAGCATTATCCCCCTTGATACAATATGCCAAATCCTCAGTAATTTCTAACTTACTTTTATCAGAACGATGACAACTTCTTCACCCGGTTGTATGCCCAAACAATCAGAAACTATAACCGCCGCGTAATTCGAGTTTGTAACTTCCATGTGTGTACTTCTTCTTAACATTTAATTTTTTTAAGATATTTCCTAAATGTTAATATTATATTAAAATCTTCGTTCTTTAAATAATCATTTCTTTTTTTCAACTTATTTAATTTATTTACCATCTCTATTATTTTGTTCCTCTCGCCACAATTTTTACATTCTGCAAGAATTGAACCCTCTACATCATTTATATGTATTTTTTCACTGCCATTACAACTCAGCCATAAATAAAACTTTTGGATAACTTCTAACAATTTCTCATCATCCTTGAAATCTCCTTTGATATCATTAAAACACTTTTTTATAGGTCCTTTCAAACAATCACTAATCGTGAGGTAAAGGAGATACGATATAAAAATAAATATAACTACTGGTGATAGACGTGCAACTAAATAACTGAAGAATCCCAATAATAGAAAAAAGAAATCATGCAGGAATACAAATACTTGCAATCGTTGTGTACAGAGAATAAAACCCAACACTATCAATAGAACGCAAAAAAGCATAGCTAAACCAGAGTCTTGCAACAACTCCCAAAATGATTTTTCGGGTTCAACAAGTTTTCCCGACGAGTTACTATGTTTAATGCAGAAGGAACGGTAGAGGTGGGTACACAACACCGCAAAAACAAGGATGAGTGCTTGTGATCTATCCATATCAAAAATAATAAGCAATATCGACAGCAACGAGAAGAAAAGTACCACAAACACAATAGTTGGAGACAGCACCAAAAATGACCTCCAGTTATCAAAATCTTTTTTGGCCACCCACACAGAAACACACAAAACGAAGATGGTCAAGACTAAAAAACTTAGCGAAAGTTCATGATAAAAAATCCCTAAAGTCTCTAAATAATTTCCTGTGAGATGTGCGCTATATGATAGAAAGCAAAAACCGATGGATGCAATAATACAATAGAAAGCCTGTGAAATATGCCCCATCGAGTCGAAGTGTTTTTTAAAAGATCTTTCTGGGACTATAATCTTTTTGATTTTTGATCCATCGATCCACAAGTCTGCGCCTCCCTCATCCCATACATCTTCTTCGACCCCGCCAGTCCTAATGCATTTGGCATTATAAAGAACCATTTCTTTTGGTTCGTTCCTTATGGAAAAATGCTTTAATGATCCTTTAAACTCTTTTCCATTTTCATCAGTTTGGATGGACACCTCACCATGACGCTTAACGCTAAGGAGAAGATCATCCCAAGCAACCCCATAGCTGTATATCCAAAATCTCATTCCAGATTTGTCTCTAAACCACTCCAGTACATTCACACGTGCCTTTACGATAGTCAACGACCCAAAAACCAATCCAAGACCGACCGCACAGCCAAAAAATGCAAGCAAAACCTCAAAATCAAAAATTTGTGTTGAAATATTAGCGTAGTCAGCGGTGGAGTCTGAGAATATGATGAAACTGATGGGGGATAGTAAAAAAATTACAATTCCCGCTACCATCGACAACCAAGCAGACTCCGTCTCCGAAATATCTCTATATATATTACTTCCCGATATTAAAGCAGAAATATGAAAAGCTAAGGATCCTATCAGTACAACTACACCCGAAAACAAAAACGCAGTAATATCTGATAGTTCCATTGTTACGCCTCAGCCCCAATCCCTAAAACCTCAAACCATAATCTCATACTCATACCCCCTCCCCTCCAGCCCGTCCCACACCTCATCAACCTCCGCCTGCACCTCCTCAATATCCCGTTCAGACAGATGTGAAAACCTCCCCTGCGCCAACAGATACTCTGAAACCCTCCGTCTCTTCTTCGGAATGTATGTTATATTAACCCGCCCGTCCACAATCTCATAGAGCTTCCACATCCCCGTTCTCACCGCCAGCTTCCCTATATTGATCCCCTCTGACGGATCAAACCCCCACCCGACCGGACACGGCACCAGCAGATCGATAAAAGCCATCCCCTTAACCTCAGCTGCTTTCGTAACCTTATTCAGAAAATCGATCGGATATGATGGACATGCTGTTGCGACATAAGGTATCCTGTGAGCCGCCATGATTGCAGTCATATCCTTTGCCGCCTCAACCTTCCCAACCGGCGTTGTCGAGGTACGCGACGCACGCGGCGTCGAGCTTGCCCGCTGGTGCCCGGTGTTCCCGAATGACTGGTTGTTGTAGCAGATATAGATCATGTCGATATTCTTCTCTGCCGCTCCTGATAGACTCTGGAGTCCGATGTCGTACGTTGCGCCATCACCAGCATAACAGAGGATATTGGCATCTATATTCTTTCTTCGCAGCGCATAGTACAGTGCCGTTCCTGCGGCTCCGGAGTTCTCGATTGCAAGATGGAGCCAGGGAACCCGAAGCGGTGTTGTCGGATAAACCGGGAGCAGAGTCATGCATCCGGAGCCATTGATGACGATTGTATCCTTCCCGAGAACCTTTAATGCAAGACGAAGCCCGAGGGACGCAGAGCATCCCTGACATGCGACATGCCCTCCGACAAGGTAGTCTTCCATCGGAATATCGGTCAATTTCTTCAGATAGGGGTCTTTCAAAATATCCACTCCTCTACATCTCGTCCAAGTCTTCCGAAGATCTTCTCGTACTTTTCGGCACCGATCCTTCTGCCTCCAAGCCCTGCAATGAAACTGGTAACGTCTCTTCCGAGGCAGGCTTTCATCTCGGTTGCTATGATTCCGCCGCTTCCGGGGGAGATGTCTTGGTCGATGACGCCGATCTCTTCCACATCAGAGAGCGCATCAACGATCTCCTCGCATGGGAACGGACGTACTGTCCTCAACCTGAGCATCCCCACCTTTTCCCCATCCGCACGCAGTTTGTCGACCGTGTATTTGAGTATCGCTGACTCAGAGCCGCAGACTACAAGTACACGCTCGGAATCTTCCAAACAGTATGGCTCGACAAGCCCGTACCTCCTGTCAGTCATCTTCTCCCACTCTGCGCAGACATCTGTTATGATGTCCTTTGAATTGCACATCGCCATGCGCTGCTGTGACCTGAAGTACATGTACTCATCAAAGACAACGCCGCCCACACTCATAGGATCTTTTGGGTCAAGAATGGTGTGCTTCGGATTATATGCGGGCAGAAAATCATCTATCTCGTCTTGGTCGGGGATCTCCACAGGTTCTCTCGTGGCGGAAAGTATGAAACCATCGAGATTGATCATCATCGGCAGCAGGACCTCGCTATTCTCTGCAATCTTATATCCCATCACCACGCTGTCCAGAACCTCCTGGTTGTTCGAGCAGAATATCTGAAGCCATCCGGAGTCTCGCTGCGCGAGCACGTCGTTGTGATCCGACCAGAGCGTTATCGGCGCGGAGAGCCCCCTGCTGACGTTGACCATGATCGCAGGAAGCCTGAGACCGCTCGTCACGAACATCATCTCGGTCATCAGCAGGAGTCCTTGGGAGCTTGTCGCGCTGAATACGCGTGTTCCGGCAGATGATGCGGCTGCAAGAGCGCTTACAACGCTGTGTTCTGATTCCATCGGTAGGAAGTCTGCATCCATATCTCCACTTGCAATCCATGATGAGATCTCCTCTATTATAGCGGTCTGGGGAGTTATCGGGAAGTTCGGGATTATCTCTGCCCTCGCAAGTCTTGCCCCCCATGCGGCAGCGCCATTTCCGGCGATCATCCGTCTTGTGTTCACTTTTCACAGCTCCCTTTGGGATGTGATGAATCTGCACCCTTTGACACAGATCCCGCAGCCCTTGCAGTGATCGTAGTCGATCCATATAGCCGCGTCACCGACGTGTATGGCACCTTCCGGACAGAAGACCCAGCATTTACCGCACCGCACACATCTATCGTTGTCAATTGTCGGTCTGAATACTCTCCATGTCCCTGTATTGTTCTTAAGCGCACTCGCAGGCTCTCTGATCACCGGAACTCCGCTCGCACCATCGTAGGATATATTAACGATCTTCATCTCGCTGTCTCCCTTGCACCCTCCCCGGTCACCAGCTCGCATGCTTTCAGTGCGCCCACTATATTTTTATCGATCAGATCCTCCGTATATTTTCCGAGTTCGTCCTTAACCGCTTTCTTAAACGCATCGATAGTGATCAGATGCGTTATCCCGATCAGAAATCCGATGATCACCACATTCGGGATCGGCTTATTTAGGTACTCAAGTGCAATTCCGGTTCCATCGACACAGAAGACCCTCATATCTTTTATTTCAGGATGAGCATCCTCAAAATATCCTGCGCTCCGAGTTGTGTTTATTATTATGGTGCAGTCGGCAGGTAAGTCCGAAAAGACATCCTTGACCTCCATAATCGACTCATCGAGCAGCATCAGAATATTGGGCTTTGTGATATATCCCCTCAAGAGAATCGGTTTGTCATCGATTCGGACAAACGCCATGACCGGCGCGCCCCGTCTGGCAGCGCCATAGAGGGGAAAGTCCTGCGCATACATGCAATCGTAAAGCGCTGCTGTACCAAGTATTCGGGAGGTCACAACCACTCCTTGACCTCCTCGCCCATGTATTGTTATTTCAAGCATGGATAGGTCCCTCCAGTCATCCGAAAGCAGGAGACGCACCTGTGATTGGTCTACCCTCTTACATAATTCCATATAACTCTTTGTGGCACTCTCTCCAAATCAGAAGGTAACTCGAAGATGTGAAAGTGTACTGAATCCTTGATGATGGTGTTTGTATTGCTATCTGACAAGCAATGAACCGCCATGCCAATAGTTTTATCCTATTATTCCATTCAGTAGAATACTATGTATGATAAAAGAATAAAGGTCGTCGTATGAATTTATCAGGGATCACGCAAGCATTAGAAACGATGTATGTGTTTAGCTAACCACGCGATTATACTGATTTCCACAAGATTTCTATGTCAATCTCGTGTAATCTCGTGGTTTTTCCACCTCAGCTAAACACGTACCTATTTTCTTAAGGTAGTGCCATTGGTAGCTGGCACTCTGATTTTGGTAATTTGGTGTATGACAAGCAGTTCCAACTATGGATACGGTGATGCATGTCGCTACTATGAGACATTACCAATCAATTTAGAGCGGATGCGAAATCCGTACGTTGAAATGGTTCGGAATATTGCGCTGTAATGGGATGATAGTACACTTCTGTTTTCCTTAACTATGAATATTACGTAATCTTTTATTCTTTCTGTCAGTTTTATGTAATTTCCATCTTTTCTCCCATCTCGAAGCCCATCTTCTCCACATTTTTAAGTATTCTATGATAGCGATGGTATTGTACGAGAGAAAACGGGACGGAATTCCGGTCAAAATATACACTAACAGGTGGTTTTAACTCTTCGACCTTGCGGATAGTGCTTAGAATATCGCACATTCTCTCCTCTTCTGACATTCGGTATAAACTATGTGTTCATTCCATATAAAGACATCTCATTCAGGATGGTAAGAAATTTAATTCATCCTAAAGGCATGTACTATAAAATTAAGTCTTCTTATTCATACAACATCTCTTATACTTCTTGCCACTGCCACAGGGACAAGGGTCATTTCTCCCTGTTTCCATTTTGACTTTCGCGTCCGGTTTTATTGACGTTTCATCCCTATGTTCTTTTTCGATCAAATCCTTGAACATGCGATAATGTCTTTTTATTCTTCCAATGTAATACTCATCGTTCAGAACATACTTCTTGACTCTATCCAGCAATATAGGAGCAAGTTTTGATTGAGGACTGGTTCTATTTAATACGGGTCCTTTTAATTCCTTTATGATCTGTGGGTCATTACCACCAAACCAATCTGCATAAAACTCGGAATCTTCCCAGCCATACGCGATCACAGCCACGAGTTCGTTTCTTCTTTCAGAATATACATTGAAGAAGACCCTCCGACAATCACAACCGGCCTCGTCACAATAGGATTCAAGCAAACCATAGCCCCCTTTGGGCAATTCAGAATCGTTAATTAAGGTAATTGTTCTGGTTTCCTTTTCTGCTATTTCCGGGAATTTTTCATGAAAAGGTGTGTATGCCATAATAATTCACAAAATTTAAATATGGTGGGGTATTATTTCGTATAACGTTGCATACCCAAACGTACTTTGCATGCCCCTCCAACCTGGCATTATATCCGAACAAGGTTCGTATGTGTATATACGCCCCTCCGGTTGAACTTCTACGATCTCAATCATCTTCTTCTCCTTTCATCTGTAAGTTGTCCAGTGGATTTTCAATCACACCCATACTCATGTTCACTCATATAGGTATATATCTCTGTCGTCTTCGAACTTTTATAGTTCTTGGTATCTCGCGTGGAAGTGTTTCAAAATCCCGGAGACTTTTTGATACTTTTGAAATTTGATTCGGAAAACCACAGATGGACACATACGATGCAAAAGAGGAAAATAACAACTATCTGTGACCCTTTGTGCCCTCTGTGGTTCAATCGTCCTTGCCATGACCGGATCCACCAGAAAAGTGAAAAAGTGCGCGCATACACGAATTATCAGAGAGCCCGAAATATCCGACACCTGCGCTATACCGCAGATTGGTTATGTTGATGCGATTGTTGGTACTGTCATTCGCCAAGAATGTCTATCAGCTCGGCTTTTCTTTTTTCGAGAGCTTTCGCTTGAGATTTTAACCTCCTCAATTCTTTGTTGGTCTGCGCCAACTCATTCCTGAGTTTTTTCTTCGTGAGGTAGTCGCTACCGTATTTTTCATCTACGAACGCTTCAACCTCACTTCGGATCAGCCTCAGATACTGGTTCCCGTACATGGTATTAATGCGGTACTGCAGCTTACCGTCCCTGATAGCACCAATAATCTCCTCTTGTGTGATCTCAAATTCTTTCCGAGCGGACTTATCGCTGAGAGTGCCCCCCTTCTTACCCCACGCAGAATTGGTCTCATCGGACATCCAATCCACCTCCTGCCAAACACAACCGAACCATGCTCATATTATTTCACCTTCGATTTTCATTTATTTACCAAGATGTTCTGAGATTTCGAAACCGTGATGTTCCGTCATTTTCAGACTCATGCCATCTGTTCCGGGTTTTTCCAGAAGCAATGCCTTATCATACATTAGTGTATCCATGTCGATGCGTTTTTTTAGGTAGTGATTCATACACCGCCAGTAACGCCAGATCGACCTTTGCTTCAAGAATTGTCTCCAGTTCTTCTTTAAGGCTTGCCCTTCCGAAGAGATCGGGCGCCATCTCAACGACCACGTCCGCATCACGCTCATCGGCAGCCACATCTCTTGCTACCGAGCCAAAGATTCCGAGCCGGGTGATGCCATATCGTCCCTTCAATTCTTGCTGAATCTTTTTATTACTTTCTGGTAACGTCGGATTGTCTTACGCAACCACAACTACCATAATGGAGCAATATCGATCTGAAAAGTCGTTTACACCGATAATCTGTGTCCATGTCAAGTAGGGGCCATAGCGCATCTCTTGTTTGGGGTAATGGCCCCGAGGTTACTATGAGCCCCCTCACAGAACCGGACTTGAAGATCCCCCTCATCCGGCTCTTCAGGAGCACATCCCCTATAGATTCAGGTGTATAGCGATTGATATATCTTCGGCTTCGGGAGTGGGTTAAATTGTAGAAAACGGTTGAACTGAGCCCAGTTGTAGCTTTTCCTCTGGCTACGGCGATTAATCCATTTGAAAGCGAGTCTCACGACATGGTGGTAAAAGTTCTGCAACGATCGTATATTCCCGCTCACTTTCGTAGTAGCGGTAATGTCCGAGCAGCTTTAGTTCCAGCACCTCCCACCATTCTTTCAGTTGGGCAAGATTTCGGATACGCTTCAGCCATATATTCATCTCCGTCATCGTCTGTCTGAACTTCTTGCGCGAAGTCTTCCGCCCAAGCTTGAACTTGCCTTTTCTGGTAGTATCGCAGAAATGTGTAAACCCAAAGATTGTCAAAGGTCTCACATTTCGAGCCATATCGCTTCGCTCCCATGCAAGGGCATCGTCCGAACTTGATAATCTTACTCAATTCTCTCAGATATCGTAAGTCCGAATTTACCCATACGCCTTCTTAGTTCTTCCCCAAATACTCTGGCTTCGACTTCTTTCTCGAAACAAACTACACACGCATCCGCATATCTAATAAGCTGTGCCGATACCTGGGTAGCTGTTGCTTAACCACATCTTCAAACCATTTGTAAAGCGCATAATGAAGATACACATTGGCGAGAACTGGGCTCAGAATCCCACCTTGTGGGGTGCCCATTTCAGTATCAAAGTATTTTCCTTTTTCCATTATGCCAGACTTGAGGAAACGACCGATCAATTGCAAAAGCGACGGATCCACGACCCTGTGCTTCAGACATTCCATTAAGTTTCTTATGATCACACTTGTGTCAAGAACTTCGAAATGTCCATGTCCACCACAAAGTTGACCGGACTGGTCATGATAACTTCGTTGAGCTTCTTTAGAGCATCGTGGCAGCTCCGATGGGGTCGGAACTCGTAGGACGTGCCTATAAAATCCTGTTCAAAGATCGCTTCGAGGATCTTCTTAATTGCCATCTGAACAATCTTGTCCTCGACAGCGGGGATACCGAGCGGTCTTTTCTTTCCGTTTGGCTTTGGGATATAGACACGCAAGACTGATTGGGGCTTGTACTGCTTTGCTTTGAGTCTTGCCACCAGATTTGCGATATTCACGTCCAACTTCTTCGCGTAATGCGAAGCATCGCCGAAGGCATTCTCCTACTGTTACTCCGTCAATTCCGGGAGATTTACCTCTCTTTAGCTCACCTGTTACATTCTTTTAGGAAATCCTCTGTAAGCAAGTGTGCTAACGATGTGAACTTGCATGTTGGGTCTCCCTTTGCTTTTATGGCTATCGCCATAAGAACTTTTAGAGTTTATACCGCTTTGCTACAAGCCCCACCCGGAGGGCAGTTTTTACTCGATTTTTTGTGAAAAAATCGTTGTTATCATCTACAGCCCACCTCTGGGTGTGGCAGATGTGCCCCTGATGCCAATCGTACTC
>JAYELB010000301.1:0-9687 GCA_034717055.1 Methanobacteriota archaeon | reverse complement strand
CACTCATAAGCTTATATGCTTATCGATCCATTATCGTGGCATGCCATCCAAAAAAAAACAGGGAGAAGAACTCAGAAGAATCATAAAGAGTGTTCGGGTGAGACATTCGAATATAAGAGTAAATAACCGGTAACAACCGACTGGGCGCAATAGGACCAGGCGCAGATATACGAGATGATTTACTATCCGGATAACATAAGGAATCTCGTCGATGAGGCGGATGAACGGATAAAAAAGAGAACGCCCCCCAGAAAACGAGGACCTGACATACCGCCAACTGATCCTGCCAGCGTCGCCAAAGTCCTACTGTTGCAAACGTACGTGAATTCATCAAATAGGTTGGTCGGGGGGTTTTTGCTTCTATTCTGGGAGAAATTGGGTATAGACTGTCATTTTTCTTACAAAACAATAGAATGCGGATACGATAAAGGACAGGTAAACAAAATTCTGGATGAAATCGTAGTAATAACCAATGAAAGCGTAGAGGGTAAAAAGGAGACATTTTCGTTCGATGGTACTGGATTTAGTGCCTCAAATAAGTAGAATCACTCCGATAAACGACAAAAACATAATTCTAAGAAGAGTGCTAAGAAAGCAAAGTCTGCAAGCTCTGTAGAGAATTAGCCAGCCGATGTTAGTCTCCCTAAATGTACGTGTTTAGCCAACCATGAGATTACAGCTAAACACATACGGAACCACGAGATTGCACAGATTTCCACAAGATTTCGTGGTAATTTTGTGTAATCTCGTGGTTTTTTTCACCTCAGCTAAACACGTACCCCTAAACCAAACTCGGCTGGCACGAAGAAAAGGTTATCCTAATGCTCTGCCCTGCTGGCGGTGGCATCGATGGATCGTTCTTGGTGATCCATTATGCAGTCATGGGCGTAGGGGTTCTACATAAACTAATTTCAGGCATATCTATAAGTTCCAATCATACAGTTTTGGAAACTACGCTGTTTCCAGAGGCTTTTGATCAGACACTTAATTACCACCCCAATTCGGATAGTGTTCTTGGAGATAGTATTTAGGGGTGTCGATGGATCATTAATATGGTTTCGGAAAAATAACACCACGCCATACTCTTTACCACGTAGTAATGCGACTTTCAAGAGTAAGGGAGCTCTGGGGTGGTACGATATGCTTTTTTCACTCTGGGAAGATCCGCATAAGTGGTTATAAAATTATCACATGCGTTTAATCTCGGAAACGGTTAATTTAATGGTGAAATGTAGATTTGGCGTAACCGCTCGAGGAAACTGCTTGAATCGCGGAAGGAGGCTGGGACGCGGCTCTGAGCTTGGGAGGTACAATAGCCGAAGAGTGGGGTACCTGGAGATCATGGGTGCCGTAGTGCCACACTGGCGGGGATGTACATGAATTTCGTCCCAGAGCCGTCATAAGGGTTACCTTTATGTACTATGAGCACCACAATACATCATTATTATCATGATAATGAGGACTTCATGGAAGGTGGCAACAATGCAGGACAACACAATCAAAGGGCGCATGGAACGAATAGAACGACTGAAGCGAGAGAAGAATGCGATCATCCTCGCTCATAACTACGAAAAACCGGAGATCAGAGCTGTGGCAGACGTCGTTTCCGGATCTTCGGGACTCACAGAGGCGGCAAACGAGACGAGCGCCGACATAATCGTCGTCTGCGGCGTCGATTTCATGGCGGAGGTGGCAGCAGTCATGAACCCTGACAGAAAAATTGTCTCTCCTAACCAAAATGCCACATGTCCGCTGGCACAACAACTATCGTCGCGGAAGTTGCGCGGTGCAAAAAGGGCGAACCCGGACTCCGAGGTTCTTCTGTATATGAACGCGCATGCAAGTGTCATAGCACTTGCCGACTGTGTCTGCACCGCGGAGAATGCACTGGCGACAGCAGAGGCAATGGACCGCGGTTCACCCCTCCTGTTCGGTCCCGATTACTGCATGTCCTACTACATCAGCAAAAGGACTGGAAGAGAGCTTATAACCGTTCCTAAGAACGGGATGTGCCCTGTGCATCATAAGATATCGCTTGAATGCCTGATTGCAGCAAAGGCGAAACATCCCAGAGTAAAAGTAGTTGCTCATCCGGAATGCAGACCGGAAGTCCAGGATTACGCGGATTACGTCGGTTCAACAAGTGGGATCGTGAGATTTTGCAAGGAATCCGACGCCGGGGAGTTTCTGGTGGCTACCGATTCCGAGTTATCCCACCTGCTCGAGAAAGAGTCTCCGGAGAAGATATTTTATCCGATATCCGATGCTCTGGTCTGCTCGCGCATGAAGACCCCGACGCTTGCGAAGGTGGAGGAGACGCTGGTCACGGAGAAGTTCAAGGTAGTTGTGCCGCGAG
The DNA here is from genome assembly GCA_034717055.1 of Methanobacteriota archaeon. Classification (GTDB taxonomy): domain Archaea; phylum Halobacteriota; class Methanosarcinia; order Methanosarcinales; family Methanogasteraceae; genus Methanogaster_A. The sequence goes on along the minus strand of JAYELB010000301.1, from coordinate 7,331 downwards.
AGATCGCTGATGCCGCGAGAATACCTATTGAGAGGATGTTCGAGCTATCTTGAGTGGGTTCTGCCGATTAAGGGCTTACCAGAAAATAACCTGTTAAAATTTGTACCATCCATCCATCCGTGATAAAATCGACAAAAGGGATCATGGATGGTACGAATAAGCAAATTGTATGAATGTCGTGGATGTAGAGTGCCATCAGATAACTTTGCTAGTACTTACCCAAAATTGTGTGAATATTAGCATATAAAATCACGAGATTACACAAGATTAACACAGAAATCTTGTGAAAATCCGTGTAATATTGTGGTTCCTACCACGAGTTACTCGAGCATGTGCTTTTGCTACTTTATTGTTCGGTGAGCACTAAGAGCGGGTTTTGTGCACCCCTTCTCATCAGCGACCTGCGGATAAAATTACACAATATAACCATTTCCTCTGTGGAATTTGGAGGTGGCGGGTGTGGGTATTTTGTACAAGAAAAATAACCGCGAAGGTCGCAGAGGAACGCTAGAAGCGTTTACCCGTTTATTTCCGCTTCTCATCCCTCTGCGCATTATGTGGTTAAATTCCCGGCTTGGTTATAGTACCCCCACGTCCCGAGTGTTTCCTGCGTAGTGAAGTCCCCGGATGATGGTTTTAGGTACCTGAGCAGTTACAAAAAATGAGCGGATTAGCTGTGACTTCACAGGCCTTACGTGACGCCATGTAATTCGTTTCCCAGTCTGCTCATTGTAGGTATTTCTCAAAAACCTAGATTTATTAGGGTTAGCTATTTGTAAACCTAACTGCCCACATAGATGCACCCAAAAGGAGGTTTAATATGGAAGATACAAGATTTAAGGAAATTCGAATAACTCTGTCAACAATCGTGCTGATAGTGATCCTGTTATCATTGATCGCACCTGTTGTTGCCGGAGCTCACAAGAATGACGGGGCGGATGAAAAGATCGGAGTCCTAGTCATAGCACATGGAAGCCCGAGCGATAGCTGGTGCGACCCTGTGCGGAATGCAACAGATGAGGTGGATCTGCCGTATCCGGTCGAACTCGGGTTCCTCGAGTTTGTACCAAACGAGTCGATCAATATCGCAGTCGATAGACTCGATGACGCCGGCATCACAAAGATCATCGCCGTACCGTTCTTTGTTTCATCACACAGCAGCCATATCCAGGAGATCGAGTATGTGCTCGGGCTTCGGGAGACGCTTCCGCTGACAACTGAGCACGTCGTCGTTGAGGGCGTGGAGATGGAGCGAACAGCCGTTTCTACGGGCGGTCGATGCGTAATATCCTATATACCGCTCGAGGATGGAGCTGACGGAGGCATGCAAGCGACTGATCACTCGGATGAGGGAGAGAAAGAGGAACTTGTGCCGGTCGAGACCAATTCCGAGATCGTCCTCACCGCTGCGATTGATGACCACTGGCTTGTGGCAGAGATCGTTACGGATCGCACGGCTGACCTCTGCGCGGATCCCTACGGCGAGACGCTTGTTCTCGTTGCGCACGGGACTGGTGAGGAGGATAACTTTGCCGGATGGGTGAACAGCACGTCATCACTCGCAGATCAGGCACGGATGAATCTGCTGTACTGGAGAGATCCCTCAATCGGACTTGGAGGCGCAAAAGCCGCGTTTATCCACCATAACGAGACGCTTCACCCTGAATTCACGTTAGAACCGATCGTTAAGAACGCCACAGACCCGGTCGTCGTTCCGCTGATGGTAAGCGAAGGATACTTCACAGGCACGATGATTCCGGATTTGCTTGGGAACCTGACTTATGCCTACGATGGCAGTGCGCTTACGCCGCATCCGAATGTGGCTAAATGGATCGAGATCGTTGCTGCGGAGGAGTTTACAGATCTTACTCTCCTGATCGATGACGAAACCGGAGAACCTCTGGAGATCTCACTGGATGATGTGGGCGCTGCACACGGTCACATCTGCCCGTGCGTTGCAACAGCGTTTAAGGCAAGCCAGACCGCGTTTCTGGCGTGGGATGGAGTTCCGGCGCGCGGCGATCTGGAGATTGTCAGCGCACACCCGTCCGACGGGCACAACGAGACGTTCGAATACATCTTAAACTCAAGTGAGGATGTCACAGTCGAGCTTCCGGAAGGGACTGATAGTGTGAATATTACGATAGAGAACTATAACTACAGGTTTATCGAGAAATCTACCGGCAACACGGTTGTCGTCAGCGTGAAGGATGGTCTTTTCCCTGATGGATTCTTTGAGATGAGAACGCGGTGCAAGACAAATGTTACAACTCCGGATGAGAAGTTAGCATTCAAACGGATGAAAGGAGAGCTTAAGGATAAGATTCTCTACCTACCAGCGGATGATGTATTTGAGGTTGAGCATACCGGTGGCGAGATGATAAACCCCGAAGAACTCTTCGAATCGCTTGCCGGTGAATGGGCATTCGAGGGATCGATGATACTTGGCAACGATACATTACCGATCAGCGGTACAAGGACGTTTACCTCAACCGGACCCGGAAGCGCGGACTTTGTTGTTGCCTACACGATGGGCGAGGCAGAGACGACCGAAACAGGCTCTGCATGGTGGGATGGCGAGAGAAAACAACTCGCAATCAAGGAAGGCGACGAGATCGGATACTCCAATCTGACTTCAAATGGCTATGAAAGCAGAGCGGTTCTGAAAGACGGCATTCCGGAACTTAACATATCTGTTGCGGTTGTATCTGAGGAGAGTCTGGTCATTCTTGATGATGCAACGCAGGTTATGATGTGGACCGCTGTTAACATGAATGGTGAAACACTGGGTAGTGCAGAGATGACATTCAAGCCAGTATCCTTGGAGACCACAACAACGCTCACCGCCGAGATCATCCCCGCGATCTCGATGACGGTTCCGACGACGACTGTTGACTTTGGGAAGGTGGGGGTAGGGATGACTTCTGCAAATCAGGTTATAACAGTCGTGAACACCGGAGCGAAATCCGCAAAGGTATCTGCAATGATGCTTGGTGACAGCGGTGGATTCTACAACGAGTCGCTCCGATTAAACGGCGGGAATATCGGAGGTTTCTCAAGCGTGGTGCCATCAGACACATCAGACTTCAGCTATGAGTATGATATCCTCGCAAACCTTGTGGTGCCTGATTGGGCAGGAGGAAAGTACGATGGAACGATTCTTTTCGTTGCAGAGAGCAAGTCGTAGGGGGATAATCCCCCTTCTCCTTCTTTTCCTGCTGATCCCGCAAGCATCCGGGATCGGTGTCGGCGCATCACCTGACCGAATCGATTTTGACGTGGTGACGAAAGAAGGAGCGGTACGAGATCTGTATGTGATCAACACCGGTGATGCGGCAGAGCGTGTTATGCTCACGGTGGATGGAATCGGGATTACCGTAGACCCGCTGGAGTTTGATCTTGCTGCAAAGGAGAACAAGGTTGTCGCGGTATCGGTAGATCATACAGAAGCGGGAGAGCATGAGGGGAGCATCTTGATCACGGCTCGTCCGGTAGGAGACGGTGCAGGTGGGCTTGGCCTTGGCGCAGGTGTCAGGGTACCAGTCTCGTTTGTTGTGGAAGATAGCAGTTTATGGAAGATCGTTGTCGTCGCAGGATTGCTTCTTCTTGTTGCGGCTGCCGCGGTGATCCGGAGGCGGCGGACGAGGGTGTGAATGATGTGTAGGTTTTTTTGTTCCAAACCTAACTTTTTTAGGGCAACTTATTTCCATACCTAACATCATAGTCTTCTAAAACATAAAAGGAGGTAGAGTACATGGGTTGTGAATGCGACGGAAACTGCGCACATTGCAGATGCAAGAAAGCCAAAGCGGTAAGCGAAGAAGTTGAAGACGAAGAGTGAACACACGCGAACATCGGCAGAGACGTTTTCACGAGCCGGACGTTCTGACATGTGCAGATCAAAAAACGGTGCAGGTGACCTGTAATCTGTGTTCATTTGTGTAATACGTGGCTGACAAAGGTTTTTAGCCGCTGACTGCGACAGCAGCGGCGAAGCCATTAACACGGATTCCACCGGTTTTGTCAATCATCGTTTCCACATCCCGATGATTTACCACAACTTACTCAAGCATCTTCTCATTTCTGACGATTTAGCAAAAAGAGAAATCACTTCGCCCATAAATACACTTACTAGCACTTTTTCTCCTTTGATATTAAAAACCGAAAGGTTTTTGTACGATGTAGGATACCAATATCGTTAGGCAATACTATGATGAGAAACATTTTTATGGGGTTTATCAGAATACACCTCCTGCATCACGCATCCGAGGGAGAGATCTTCGGAGTAGAGATGATGGAGGAACTAAGAAGGCATGGTTACTTAATAAGTTCCGGAACTCTCTACCCCATACTTCATTCGTTGGAGAAAGACGGCTACCTGACAAGAAGGGACGAAGCCGTCCGCGGAAAGGTAAGGAAATACTATAGAATAACTGAAAAAGGTATCAATGCTCTAGAAGATGCGAAAAAGAAGATTCAAGAACTCACAGAGGAGGTAATGTGAAGGGAGCTAGACATTTCAGAACCAAGCTGATGAAAGGCATCGGAGCTAATATCATCATCCTTGGTCTGGTCAGTTTGTTTACAGATCTGGGAAGTCAGATGGTCTTTCCCTTAATTCCGCTATTTTTAGACGGAGTACTTGGCGCCAGTAAAACGGTCATTGGTCTGATCGAAGGTTCTGCTGAAACTACCGCCAGTCTGTTAAAAGTATTCTCTGGTTATTGGTCCGATAAGATTAAACGAAGAAAACCATTCGTCCTTGCCGGTTACGGGCTTTCTTCGCTCTCAAAACCTCTCTTCGCCTTCGCTTATACATGGCAGGCTGTCTTTGGGATCAGGATTGTTGAGAGGGTGGGAAAAGGTATCAGGAGCGCACCCAGAGACGCGATTATAGCCGAGTCATGTGCCGATGACGTCAGAGGAAAGGCGTACGGAATTCACCGGGCTATGGATGGGATGGGTTCGATTCTCGGAGCTGTTCTGGCTCTTATCATACTTATTTCGCTCGGTTTCAGAAATGTTTTCTTGCTAGCCGGCATCCCATCGTTGATCGCAGTTCTGCTGATAACATTTGTGAAAGAAGAGAAGAAAAAAACCTTTCAGCCCCTCCCGGACACTACAAAATCCATACGGATCAGTTTCAAAGCTCTCACCCCACGGCTCAGGTATTTCATCATTGTTGCAACGATATTTGCACTTGGAAACTTTGGCTATGCTTTCCTGATGCTGCGTGCGGTCGACATTGGTCTAAGCTACCCCGTAGTAATCTTGTTGTACATAACTTTCTATATAATTTATACCATTTTCACAATTCCTGCAGGTATGATCTCGGATAAGATTGGTAGAAAGCCGGTTATTGGAATCGGTTATATGCTGTTCGGGATAACCTCTCTCGGTCTCGTCTTTGTCTCAAGTCTCTTTCAGATTGTCTGGCTATTCGTGTTATACGGCGTGTTCTATGCTATGATCGATGGGGTCCAGAGGGCGTTTGTCGTCGATTTATCGCCACCGGATCTGAAAGCTACGGCACTCGGGACATTTCACGCGGCGACAGGTTTGGCTGCTACGCCTGCTTGCGTAATTGCAGGTTTGCTATGGGATACGGTCGGTCTGGAAACGGCATTCGCCTACGGCTTCGTTTTGTCCATCGTTGCAGCAGCGTTGTTACTCAAACTTAAGATTTAGGAAGGCACTCGTACACCTGAGCAGACACCAAAGATCACTAACTATTATGACGGCTAAAACAAACGGACCGGACGTAAGAAGCGCATGGGATGAGATGCGAAACCAGAGAATGAGGCCGATGAATGTCGGATATGACCCCGAATTCCGGGCTAAACTTGCAGAAGACCACAGTGCGATCGCCAGATACAATGATTACGAATATGGAAGGAAAGCGATAGACGCGCTTGGCTTGGTACTGGATGAGAACTCCCGGGTTCTGGAGATCGGCGCGGGACCCGGAACACTAACGATACCGCTTGCCACGAAGGTGAAGCAGGTTGTTGTGATCGAATCATCAGATATGGCAGTAAGATCTCTTAAGAAGAATCTCGAGGATCGCGGCCTTGAAAATGTTGAGATAGTAGCCAAAAACTGGATGGATACGGATGAGCGTGAGCTTGGAGGTGGTTTCGATCTGGTTGTCTGCTCTCATTTCCTGTGGCAGATGAAAGACCTCGAAAAACACCTGGAGAAGATGGAAGCGGTATCAAAGAGCTACTGTGCAGTGATACAACCGGCAGGAAGAGATGGTCTGGTAAAAGAGATCTGGACCGAGATAACCGGAGAGCGATATATGGGCGAGTTCGATCCCGACGCTGATTACTTCGCTTACCTGATACTCAGACAGTTAGGGCGGCTCGTGGATGTCCGTATCATGAATTACGGAGCTGAACTGGACTTCGATCAGGAAGTGAGGTATATAGCGAGTTTTATTGGCAAATACGTGGAGGTTGATCATCATACGAAAGAGGTGATTGAACAATACGTCTCTTCGAAAGGTCTCTTTATGCAGACACAATCGGCAGTGGTGATGTGGTGGGAGGCTCCTTGAGTGCTGAATCTTGATAAGTTTGGATTTTCATTCAAAACCTAATATTTGTAGGGGTAACTATTTGTATACCTAACATCCAACTTAGGGGACGCAGGCATACGCTTGCGGTAGACTCGAAAAAAACCCGCATGATGTAGCGACATATACCGCCTCCTGAACGGTTTGATGCGGGGGTGTGGTACGGGGGTGGGCCGGGAGTGGGGTAATCCCTCTTACGCATCCCCCGGCGGCATTCTACAAATCAGAACAAAATGGCATCAGCATCTCAAACGATGCGAAAATCGAATCGGTGAACTTCATGGAAAACGTACAACAACTGACCAGATGCCCGAAGTGCGGAAAACGCCTGTACGGATACGGGCATATACAGATCTGCAGTACATGTGGCTACTGGACACTAAAAGGGACTGCGAGAATGGATTCCATCGTTGTCATTTGAACATTGTTTCTTCACTCAGGCGAATCTGTGCATGTTCATGTCCGCGATCTTAAGAATTCCGATTTGTTCGGGTTTTTGAATTTAGCCGAGTTTTTATAGGGCAGGATATTTGCGTACCTAATTTCTTATGTATGGAGTGGAGGCAAAACCGGTAGACTCAAAAAAGCATAGCATATCTGCAATAGCATCGGATACGGCAGGGCTAAAAACGTGGCAGATTCAATAGAACGCCCACAAACTTGTGCATGCACGTCCGATGGATGCGTTATGCAGGGTTGTAAGGGGATTGGGGTGCCGATCATTGTGATGATGCTTGGCAGCGCTCACCTGCTT
>JAYELB010000300.1:0-9733 GCA_034717055.1 Methanobacteriota archaeon | reverse complement strand
TGCGCGGATTATGATGGAAAGCCAGTATGAAATCCGTCATGAAATTGTTTTACCACCTGCAACATGGTGAAAATGATGTGAGATTGAGGTATAATGTTCGGCTATCACTAGATTTCTGAACAGTGCCACAAATCTGCGTTCATCCGCGTTAATCTGTGGTTCATTATATTAACCGACCAGAAGAAATTAAAAAGTCCCCTCTGCGCTACCCGTCGCCGCATGCAGAATCATGAGCGCATCAACCGACGAGACCTGCCCATCATTGTTCATGTCTGCATTGTCGTCATGCTCTCCGCGTACCGCCATCTGAAGTGCAATCACGGCATCTGCTGTAGTGAGCCCGCCATCGCCATCGAGATCACCTTTTTGTTGCGGATCCTCATTCCACGGCTGCATGAGCGGGAAGTAGTCAACGCTGTCTGATGGGATTGGGTGAGGTGTGTCGCCGATGCCGTCTGTGTCGTTGTCGCAGCCAGTATAGTCGCTGTAGTAGTTCCCTTCAGTGCTGGAGTTCCAGAAGTTGATACAAACTGGATCAGATGAGGAGTCGTAGGCATTGCCGTTGTTATTTATGAGATTATTGTGGTAAAGGAGATTGTTGCTCGAATCATACAGGCTGATGCCGTGGATGCTGTTGTTCGATGCGGTGTTGCTCATGAGCGTGTTGTTGCTCGAATGATCCAGGTAGATGCCGTGCCACGTGTTCGAGTTAGCGGTGTTGTTTTTCAGCGTGTTGTTGCTCGAACAATAATATAGGTAGATGCCGCAGTAGTTGTTGGCTGATGCAGTGTTGCTCATGAGCGTGTTGTCGCTCGAATAACATAGGTGGATGCCGTATTCGTTGGCTGATGCAGTGTTGCTCATGAGCGTGTTGTCGCTCGAATAATATGGGTAGATGCCGCAGTAGTTGTTAGAAGCATTATTGTTAGAGATGTTGCAATAACAAGCATAAGAAAGACGTATCCCCGATATCATCAAGCCAGGTGAGGCATCATGATCTGTGGCCCCAGTCACAGTAAATCCAGTGATGTTCACCCAATTAGCAGTCACCTCAAACACATGATCTGAACTTGATGCCGCCTGAACGATTGTCGCATCAGCCCCATTCTCTGATCGGATCGTTAGACGCTTGTCCACATCCACATTCTCATTATATGTTCCATCGCTTACAATAATTGTGGCGCCATCGGATGCATCGTTTATACCTTCCTGGATTGTGTTCCATTTGTGGTTTGGTGGGTCGTCAATGAAATCGTCATCAACATAGATCTTTTTTGGTGGTTCACCACAACTGCCGTACCCTTTCGTTACTGCTCGGAACATCCAATCCGAATCAGAATCAGTATCGTTTCCATTCGGGTATCGCTGCCAGGAATAATATCCATTATCTATCAGGTATGGCTCTGTTAGGTACGGCGTTCGATCTATTTCGTTCAATGAAGGATCACGCAGGGTTACAGATTCATCTTCGTTATCCAGCCATTGTTCTGCATGCGTATAAACGAAATATCCGTTTGCAGGTATTGTTCCGCGCAGTGTGACAGTTACGGTTTTTCCATGCGTTGTTGATAGCTTCCAGCCATCCAGATTAACATCGTTTGTTGTGGGATTATAGAGCTCGACCCATTCATTTCCCTCATCAATTCCGTAGGGATTCTGCTCGATCTCATTAATGACGATGTGGGTGGATAGATCGCTTTTATCAGACCAGTTAAACATGTGGGATGTATCCACCCCATAACCACCAGCATACGGAGCATCAGATCTCTCAACCCAGTCCCCTGCCTGAACGACAGCCGGACATGATAGGGATAAAAACAACACGATGAGCATAAACAAATGTAAGCACATTCTCACCATACATAGATAATCACACCGGGGTTACATAAGCATTTGGACTGGTATTAATAGCTGTACGGATTGCAGCGTATATCGCGTTTAGACGCCGATTTACACTTGGCACTGACATAAACTGCGCTTTTTTATTAGCAGAATCAAACCGATATCGCCTACAAACAAGGACACGAAGATTACACTGATTCTGGCTTTTTATCATAGCATCCTATCTCTGATTTGCCACACCGTAAAACCATGTGGCAGGTACCATTCTCCAGACTGACCAGAAAGAAGGTCTCTGAAAGTCATGGGCTTGCATACCGCGCTATCGGGCAGGTCGAGAAGGCGATCGAATACTACGAGAATGTGCTTACAATCGGTAAAGAAATAAAAGACCCAAGAATAATTAATTTCTGCAAGAAAAACCTCAGATCACTGAAGAATTCGGGCGATTAGAATTTATCGCCCCTCGCATCCGAAGCCCCCTCATCTTGCGATAAGAACTCATTTAAGCGATCCTGCCCACGCGTACCTTATGAGCAACCCAGAGAGACCAAACCCGATTCCGGAACTGGTCGTGGGAGTTAAGAATCTCGCAGCAGCCTCGGTATGCAAAGACCATGCCGACGCGGTCTATTTCTCGCTGGACAGGTTCAGTCTTCGGGCAAGGGCGCAGGATATTAAAATAGACGACCTCTGCGCCTTTGTAGCATCTGTGAAGGGTTACGGGCTTAAAACGTACATGGCTGTCAATACCGTGATCTACCCGGAGGACCTGTCAGCAGTCGGGGATGTTCTCGATGCGGCAGGCAGCGCGGGTGTGGACGCGGTCATCGCGTGGGACCCTGCCGTGATCTGCGCTGCTCTGGACCGCGGTCTTCAAGTACACATATCCACGCAGGCAAACGTATCCAATGGAAGAGCAGCCGAGTTCTACGAAACGCTTGGTGCAAGCCGCGTGATACTGTCGCGGGAGCTTAGCATTCACCAGATCAGGGAGATTCGGGAGCAGACCGGGATGGAACTTGAGGTCTTCGTGCACGGCGCAATGTGCCAGGCAGTGTCGGGTCGCTGCTACCTCTCAGCGTACTTGCTTGGAAGGTCTGCGAACTGCGGCGACTGCGCTCAGCCGTGCCGGTGGCAGTGGACGCTTACCGACGACTCCGGGGCAGAGGTTGAACTGGGCGGCAAATATCTGCTCAGCGCAAAAGATCTCTGCATGATCGAACATCTGCCAGAACTGATAGATACAGGCGTTTGTGCCTTCAAAGTGGAAGGCAGGTTGCGAAATGTCGGATACACGGCTACCGTATCCGGATGCTACCGTGAAGCGCTGGATTCCTGCCGGGATGGCTCGTACACCACCGAGCAGGCACAGGAATTGAAGGGACGGATGGAACTTGTATACAACCGCGGATTTTCCACTGGCTTCTATTTCGGGGTGCCCGGTTCGGACGGGCTTGGCTACGAGTCTGATATGAATGCGTCACCAGTACGGAGGCAGGCGGTCGGCGTTGTTCTGAATTATTATCCGAAAAGGTGCGCTGCGGCTGTGCGGTTGCTCGAACAGGGTCTGACTGTCGGGGACCGGATCATCATCGAGGGCTCCACCACATACCTTGAGCAAGAGGTTGAATCGCTGGTCATATCCGGGAGATCTATTAGAGCGGCAGAATCGGGTCAGGAGGTGGGCTTGGGCGTGCGGGATCGGGTCAGAGAGAATGACCGGGTGTTTAAGGTTGGACCGATGCCCACTCATTGATATTCATTCAGCCAGACCCTGATTATTCTGCGGCTGCCCTTCATGACACAGCCGCCTTGTCCCCTATAGCCGCCTCTTTCGCTTTTTCCTCCTCGTACCGGATATTTGTCCTGTAGACCGCGAGAAGAAAGCCATACAGTGCAGGTCCGACTACGATGCCCACCGCACCGATCACAAAGAGCGGTGCAGCAAACGATAGGAGAGTGATTGCGGGGTGTATCGATGCGCTCTGCATGGCAAGACGGGGGCGGATGATATTCTCGGGGATCACAGTTAAAAAGATTATTCCGAAGACCAGTATAGCAGCACCTGTCGTGTACTCCTGAATCAGCAGATAGTATAGTGCCATTGGGGTATATACCATGTTTGCCCCGACAAGCGGAAGCAGCGCAACGATAGCTGTGATGATACCCCAGAGGAGCGGATATGACACACCGAGCAGGAAAAATCCGATAGCCGCGATGAATCCGATCAGCAGACAGGTGATGAGGTACACGTTGAAGAGACTGTGATAGATGGGTTTTAACTCATCAAGGAACTTCAAGACGAGTTCTCTTTCCGGTAAGAGATGGGTGGCCATATTTAATGTGTTCTTGCCATCGATCAAGAGATAATAGACAAGCAGTATAGCGACAAAGAACTGCATAAGATACACTATCGTTTTGGCGGCAATTCCTGTCAGCATGCCTGCCGCGGGTGAGAGCAGATTTGGAATACGTTTGACAAAATCTTCAAACGCCCTGTTCACCTCTTCTATGTACAGGGATGTATCTGGGATGTATCTTTCTGCAAAATCACTTACGCATATCAAAAAGTTGTTTATCGTATCTTGGGGGGCATACTGAGCTTCCCTGAGGGCATCCACCTCGCTTGCCAATGCGGCGAGCACCACAAATAAACAGATCATGAATATGGCAAAGACCAGTAATAGGGTTAGCACTGCCGAAACTTGCTTATTTTTGGTGATGCGAAGGAGACATGCGTAGAGCGGGTACAGGAGATAGGCAACTAAGAAACTCCACAGTATAGTTACGATGAATGCTTTTGTGACGTATATCACTGCAAGAGCCACACAGATGATCATCGCACTCGCAATCCATTTAAACTTCATACGGGAGTCCATTTTTAACCTCGTTTTTGCTACTGTAACTATATAATCTTATCGAAGATACCGCCCGCGGATATATCGCACGACCTCAGCACGGACCGATCTCTCGCACCCGAAGATGATGGCCGGCAGGATCAGTCGTCCAATCGTGATACCGATCGAACCTCTGACGCGGTATCCGAATGTCTGATCCCAAAACACCGGATCAAGACGGATCGAAACCACATTAGAACGGATAATTGGGGATGAGGCCGCATACAAGAACCCGGCAAGCATTCCGGTGTCTGCGGGATCAGAAAGCCCGAAACTTGCATTGCAAGAGAGTTCCCTGATACTGATGCTGCGCACCATCCTATTTACAAGCGTGATTGCAGGACGATGCAGCGTGCGAACCCGTTCGAATGCACGGCCGATATCCATCTCCTCTTTTGCATTCTCTTCTTTCGTCCCTTTCTTCCGCGTCTCTCCTTTTTGCACATTCACGTACTCGCGCGGCTTTCGTTCCGGGACTGTACCGGTGTAGGTGTCCGCATCTACATCTTTCAGCGTCCCCCCTTCTTTTTGCACAGCCATATACTCATACGGCGTTTGTTCCGTGACTGCATCTGTATCGATGGTGTGGGATAGGAACAGCCATGATAGCTTGATCTTCTTTACAGTCTCTTCGCTATCGCCACCGGCTAGTTCGAACCGGCAGATGAATGGAACCCATAGTAGAAGCACAAACAGTGCTACGACCGCCAGCAAAAAAATAAAAAGGATGGGGTGCAGGATTAAAAGCCTCCTCGGAAGTGTCAATCCTCGTCCGTGGACTCCTCTGGCTTTTTATTCTTCCCTTTCAGGGATTTTACCTTTTCAAGTAGTTCGGGCACGGTCTCGATGATCTTTTCGATGTCCAGACCCTTTCCTTTCATGCCAACCAGTTTGACCCCTTCCTCTGATATCACGAGAAATGCGATCGGTTCGATCTTTGCGCCACCGCCACCGCCACCGCCGAAACCACCTTCCTCACCACGCTTGCCCTCGCCGCCAGCGCTGCCGAACCCGAAGGATACCTTGCTGATCGGTATCACGGTTTTGCCTGCCGCGGTGATCGGCTCACCGACTATTGTTCTGGTGGTGATCATCTTCTCAAGTTGCGTCACAACTTCATTTATCAAGTCTTCAACAGCCATTGTACTCACCTCGATTTACCTGATCCATCCGACCCACCGATGGATCAGGTTGTACTTTCTGCCACTGCATTATAATCTTTCCGATAGCAAATTGGAAAAATATGTGATAAACGAACTCAGGTCACTTGCCCGAACGTATGCATTCGTGATCTTTTAAAACCCAACACCTTCAGCGAGATCCGACCGCAGCCCCAACTGAAAATGCACCTTCGACGAACCGGGGATGTGTAAGTTCGATGATCGTTTCAAGATTCACTATGTCTTCCCGGTTGTACTTCAGCAACAGCTCAAGCGCATCCGCACTACCGCGTTCGTACTCATGCCAGAGCCGGACAGCATCAAATCCGGTGATCCCAGTCGTATCCTCGCTCCGTGTGATCTCAAGCATCCGCTCGATTGCCTTAAGACCACCCGTGTAACCGATGCGCCGCAGAGGATACATTAGGTCCGTGTGCAACTGGTCAAATTCGATCTTGGGATACTCGCGCTTGATAAACGGCAGGTCAAAACGTGCGCCGTTATAGGTCACCAGAAAATCGTATTTTGCGAACTCATCGACGATGTCGTCAAGGTCAATCCCGCGCACGTATGTTTTTACATTCTTGCCGTCGTATATCCCGACAACGGTCATGCGGGCATAGCTCGGAGATAGACCGGTGGTCTCGATGTCCACAAAGGCAATTTTGTCCTTAAAATCACTGTATGCGCGCCAGTGCTCGGATTTCGGGAGCGATTCTGCAAAGAATCGAGCGTCGCGTGCACTGAGGCGCTGCATGGACTCGTCGATCCCTGCAAGGATGGTTGTCTTCTTGGAAGCTGGTATGGGTATCTCGTCCTGGTGTTCTACGAACTCGGACCACGTCCTGATGCCGCATGACCATATCCTGTGTTCGATCGTACTCCCGATGCGGGGTATGTGGATGTATGTGCTTGTGAGCATGGTTCTCCCTTTTTTCAGAAGATAATAGCAAATCATGTAACTAAAATCCATCGGTGTTCGGTTAAGGAGGAACAACCACGCCCCAAACAAGGACATTCCGGCAACACTATACACTTCTTAGGTCATCTGCATACAGCCGATAAAAGATATAAAATTCCGTATTATTTTTCGTATCTGATTAGTTTTGTTTCCCAGGTTTTACCAAAGATATGTCCGCATAGCGTGCTTTAATTGACCAAAAATGTGAGATATATAAGTGAACGAATCGCTTATGCGCGTGAATGGTGGTTGGTAAAACATGCTCGGGTACTATATGGTGTGAACCACAAGATTACACGGATTTTCACAAGATTTCTGTGTTAACCTCGTGTAATCTCGTGGTTTTATATGTGGACACCCCCACAATACTTGAGTAAGTACGCTTGGGTAAAGATAGTAGGGTGATACTAAAGCGCAGGTGGATCTCATAGGTGCTTAACAACACACATGCAGAATCCGTCAGGATCAGGAAATATTATGTAGGGGTGTAAAAAGGATATCAAGAGGATAACGTGATCTCAAAAACATCTGGCGGAATCGGATCCTTCCTGATAGCTCTCTGCCTCTTTGATCGCAGGGTACTTCGCATCATTAAAACTGCCGGGGTGAAACCATGCGTATGAGTGCCAGAGATGGCGAGCCGGCACCCGGCAGCATGTTTGTGGTGTTAAGCGAACTGATCGATAAATTGGTGTCCAACTATGATATCAGACTAAAATACATAGAAAGCGGCGATTCGGACCCTTCCTCATATATCCATGTCTTTACCGCACCCAGGCGTGCTGACCTCTACATCAAGACCCGCCGCGATCAGAACGACCTCGCAAGACTACTCGTGGGCCACGAGATCGCGCATCTGCCGCACATAAACGACCTGATCGCGGGCTACCGCGAGATCACAGAAGCGGAGAAGATAAGCGATGCCGACATCTGGAGCGGACAGTATCTGGACGCGGATATCGTGCATTTCGCAACAAACATCGTCTCTGACTATGCGATCAACCGCGGGATGGATACCTGTGCTTACGAGCCGATGGATGCGTCGCTCCTGGACTCGCTTGCAGAATCGAAGAGCGACGATGCCTACACCATAGCGATGCTCATCCTGCTGTCACGGCATCCGCACACCTTCCCCGAGTTTCGTGAGGGGCGTCCGGACCGAAACCAAAGTCAAAACAGAGACGGGAGCCTGGACCGGGATTGTGATTCGGGTTGGGACGGTGAGCTCATGGAAAGCATCACAAAGCTCGCAGGGTCTGACCAGTTCAGGCACCTTGCAAGTCTCGTGGCAGATTCGGCGGAACATCTCACAGAGAAGCGGTTTACAGAGTTTGTCGAGTCCGCGTCTGCGCTGGCTGGCGTTCTAAGCTCGGTCTGGCGCTCGGACAACACGCCATGGCGGATGATGAAGCGGAATACCGACGTGATACATGAGCGCACGCCGCAGTACATCAAGCAGGAGAAGTTCTGCGAATTTGCGCCCGAGACCCTCGCCCAGAAGATCGATGGCATGAGCATCGGAAGCGGGAAGGGTGTACTTGAATACGATGAAGCCGAATGCGCAGGTCTTGCACGGGAACTGAAACTACCAACCCTTCTCGAGCGCGGGCTTGGGATCGAGAGACCGCGCCTCGTAACACGATACCGGGGTACAAGCACGTCGCTTGCCGACAAGAAACGTCTCATTTTATTCGATTCGAGTAATATGTGGCTCGAGCGGGAACTGGAGAAACGAAAATCCGTCTGGGTGCTTGTTGATACATCATCAAGCATGACCAAATCGATCACATCAGCAAAGATGCTGGCAAACACCATCCACAGGTATTTTAAGTCCCGGACGAAGATCATTACCTTTAATGCGGGCGCATGCCAGACCGATATCGCTGCGCTGCGGTCTATAACTGCGGGCGGTGGAACTGATGTGAGTTCTGTGCTGCCACACTTAAATAGAAGTCACAATGATCCTATAGTGCTGATCAGCGATTTTAAGTTTTTGATATCACATTTCCACCCGTTTCTGGGATATGTTGAGCGACACCGCCCTGAGATGATGTTCATGCCGACCGATCAGGAGAGTGTGGCGCGTCTTGGTTCGCTGATGTCTGCGTGGAAAGGGAATCTGCGATATCTGGTGGTGTGATCGCAAAGGCGCGTTTCTGGCACCTGCGCTTTAGTAGACTCACAACCACACAGCTACCGTGCGCGGGCACTTGCTGAGGGGGTTAATATCGTCTATTGCACAGCTTATCGCAATTTCAGGATCCTCCGCTCCTATGCGCTGCCATCGATCAGTGCGTTCGAGCAAAAGTAAACTACAAACGCACTGTCAGCGAACGATACTTAAAACCCACCTTACTTCTGTCCGATACCATTCTTGATCTCTGTGAGGGTTTCATTCATGCGGAAGAAGATTATCAAGAGCTCGCAGTAGATTCTTATCACGAGCGGTCCTAAAAAATTTCTTTCAGTTCGATTAGCCGCAGATGTACACAAGTCGATCCGGGGAGCGTGGCGGTTGCAGCAATCGCTATGTTTTGTGGATGTTTAATCAAAATAACTGGTGTATATGTTCTCGAACAGCTTTCAACCCATTCTCTGTGATTGTGACCCTGTAGGATGGGGTGCCTGACGCGCTCTCTTCCGAGGAGACCTCGTCGATCCTGATGAGTCCGATTGCGTGAAGGAATGCGCAGTTCTTCTTGACTGTTGTGTTGTTGGCTCCTACCCTTTTTGCCAGTAAGTAGAATAGACTTGTTGCTAATTAGCATTCACTTCCATCAAAAACCTTTAAATTAAATGAGGTATATCTTATAAACTATGCTGAACATTGATCGAGCGTTAGGCGACGATAGATTGATAAAAGCCATTATCGG
>JAYELB010000299.1:0-2217 GCA_034717055.1 Methanobacteriota archaeon | reverse complement strand
CCATCTAATCATATTTGTATTTGCCGGGTTGGCGTCATGTTTTCAACCGACCAGAACAAATTAAAAAGTCTCAAAAACCACGAGATTACACGAGATTGACATAGAAATCTTGTGGAAATCAGTGTAATCCCGTGGTTAGCTAAACACATACGAAAGTATTAATAATACAAGAGGTTATGAACGATTATGGACGAGAAGACCATCAAATCGGCTGTTCCGATAGTTCCTGCTGTTTTACTCATCGGATGCATTCTGGCTGCCTTTGCAACCCATGGGTGGGATGCACAGGCAACGCTCTTTGCAGAAGACCCGACAGAGGCTGCAAAATCGCTCGCGGAATTCGGTTCCGGAGCACCTGGCGGGGGATCGGAATTTTTTAAGTTTAATGACGTTGACATCTCCGGGGACCGCACCACAGTCAAACTTGAGGTACAATCGCCACTGAACATACCGATAACGGTGAAAGAACTCTCAGCAGATATCCCGGTTGGCGATGGCATCAGCATGGTATCGCTGCCAGAGCCCGTAACCATCCCTGCAATGGGTTTGGCGAGTCTGGATCTGGAAGGCGCAACGCCAGATGCCCGGCCGATCTCTGACCCCCACTCCCAGAAGAACCAGGCAGTCCGTAACATTGAGATGGTGCTTGATATCTCAGGAATAGAACTCAGCATAAAACAACCTCAAGGTGTTGGGGGCGTCTCCTGATGACTGAAGCAACTCCATCCCTTGACATGAACCGGGTGAACATCCCCGGCGTCATTGCAGGCGTGCTCACGCTGATACTGCCGTTTATTGGAGCATGGTGGTCTCTGATGCTTGGCACCGATGCGATAGTCCTTACCACTTCCCCTTTCGAGGCGAAGACCTTCATCTTTGGGAACTACATAGCTTCACCGCTCTTCGAGTGGTTCTGCTTCGGCCTCAAGCTCGGGGTCATGTATCTCGGTGTGCTCCTGATAGCAGGATCGATACTTCCTGCAATGAACAGAAACGAGGATCTTGCAAAGACGTTCATCAACTTCGCATCGAGAAAACTCCTCTGGCTCGTTCTGCTCTTTGTCGCGGCATTGATAATCTTCGTCTTGCTGCTGAACCAGATATCATCATCCGTCATTCCGGTCAGGATGGACATTCCATTCCCCTATCTCGTCTGGACAAAGTCCTTGAGCGCGGATATGGAGAATATGGGAATCGTGATCCCGATCTGTGCGAAATTTACGTATGCGTTCGGCGTTGCTGTGATCGCTGCTGTGTCTGGCGCATACTCACGCACCTACCAGGAAAAACTCTAAAATGCTCACAACAATAAAGTAGCAAAAGTACAGCTTGAGTAACTCGTGGTAGGAACCACAAGATTACACGGATTTTCACAAGATTTCTGTGTTAATCTTGTGTAATCTCGTGGTTTTATATGCTAATATTCACACAATTTTGGGTAAGTACTAGCAAAGTTATCTGATGGCGCTCCACATCTATGACATTCGTACAATTTGCCAAGCCGACAAGAAGTTGCATCACAGATTGCCCAAGCGGGCTGCCCTGTCCATTCGGGGTAATCCTACTGCAGAGTACGTGGGCGGCAACGCCTACGTAGTAAGCCTGCAGAACAACGTGGAAAATCTGAAAGTCCGGTTTAGATCAACTGCAAAGATAAAAACACCATGAAGAGCGTAAAGCGGACCATTGTAAGAGTCGTCACTTATAATAAGCGAAAACGGACTGTTACGCTTATACCAAAAGGTACGGAATCAGACTATAATGGATATGGTGACGTTATAGTGGGTGGACGAATGGTTCCCGGCTTACAGATGGCTTCTAAAGTGTTTATAATTATCTGTGGTGTGGAACCCGGGTTCGCCCCCTAATCTCCCGGAATATCCGGGTAGAGACCCCGTGAGGTCAAACGATGGCTCATGGGGTAGAGGATTCGGTAAAAAAGCGAATGATATTTTGTAATGAGATGTATAGGGGTTCAAAATTTGCCCTAACCCGGGAGGGTGCTGACTTACCAAATTGGTGTTTCATTGTATGCAAGGAGGCAAACCTGTGAATGTAAGTAGTTCAATTACGCCCTTAAAAGGCGAGATACTTACAGACAATATACCAAAACCCCAATGGATTGATATCGACTGGGAAAAGGTTGAAGAACATGTTAACACCCTCGCAAACCTGAATTACAAAAGCAGTTAAGGAACATAAATGGCATCTGGTCAA
>JAYELB010000298.1:0-2226 GCA_034717055.1 Methanobacteriota archaeon | reverse complement strand
GTGCCTCGTTCTGAAAGCGTTCGTTTGCAGAGTTGAAGGATGGGCAGAAGATCATATCGATGTCCGCCTCTCTGAAGAAATGAGCTAAATCGTCGAAGTCCATGCAGATCAGTATCACAAACTTGCCAAACCGGGTCTCGTATCTATATATTCTATCTCCTGGTATCATTCTTGGTCCCATTATCCCATCCTCGAAGGGAGATGGCGTGATTTTGGGCTGGTAGGGTATATCAGTCTCAGATTCCATTATTATGGGGCAGATGTTTTTGTTGTCTTTGTAGAAACTGCCACCGATAACGATCATGTCAGGATATTTTCCCTTAATCTCGCTTATCCATTCTTTGCAGAGGCAGAGTTCAGGTAAGCAGACGATATTTGCATCACCCTTTCTGGCTATCTCGAGTGCTGAAAAGATCTTTGTTTTCACCTCGTCTCTGTTCGTGACGACGAACGGAAACGATTCTGTTAGTTCAAAAGAGATTTGGGCTACAGCGATCCGGACAATCTCTTGTTCGGTCTCTGAAATGTGTACGGTCTGGGTGCGTGGGGCTTCGGGCGACGTGCCATATATCTGTTTGGAGGTCTCGTCGAACTCACGTAGGATTTCCTTATTTACATCATTGATTATCGGCATACCCCTCCGCAAAACCCGCGCCGTACCCTCCGGTGCATCACAAATAAGATCTGCGGCTCGGTCGCAGTACTCCCTGTAGTTGTTGAGATGTTGTCGTAAGGTAAATATGGTTGCTTCCTTTGCCTTCTGAATTTCTGTCAACGCGTTTTCAAGGTTCTTTACGACTTCGAGGAGTGTCTCTTTATTCCTTGATCCTCCCAGCACATCTTTTGCCTTGACACGATATTTCTGCACCTCGACTTCTGCTCCTGCTTTCCTGAACAGTATCGTGTGGAACGATCTGTAAAACAGAAGGCAGAAACTGGATGGATTAGAATAAGTAGCCTCCTTTAACGATTTCTCGAAAAATCCAAGGGCATTTTCAAGTTCGTTCTTGAAATCCTCTACACTTTCTGCATCGGTTGCATTGGATAGATATACTCTACCCAACGAATGGTTGGCAGATGCTTGCACATAACTGTGATTATCCTTTGTCAATCGATGCAAGTCTCCCCACGCTTCTTCCTTGTATGGGGCGTACTGAAAAGCAGAACCAATTGCAACTGCTACACGCCACCGCACGTAACTGTTTCCATCTCCTGTCAAGCGATGCAGAACTTTCCACGCTTCTTCTTTGTCTGGAATGTGCTGGAAAGCAGAACCAATCGCATATACTGCACCCATTCGCACATACCAGTCCACATCCCTCGTCAATCGATGCAAGTCTCCCCACGCTTCTTCTTTGTCTGGAATGTGCTGGAAAGCAGAACCAATTGCATATGCTACACTCCGCCGCACATACCAGTCCACATGCCCCGTCAATCGATGCAAGTCTCCCCACGCTTCTTCTTTGTCTGGAATGTGCTGAAAAACAGAACCAATCGCAAGTGCTGCACGCCATTGCACATTCCCACTTCCAGTCCCTGCCAATCGATGCAAGTCGTCCCATGCCTTTTCCTTGTCTGGAATGTGCTGAAAAACAGTTCCGAACGCACGTACTGCGCGCCACTGCACATAACTGTATCTATCCCATGTCAACCGATGTAGGTCTTCCCACGCTTCTTCTTTATCAGGAAGAGTCGAAAAATTACTGCAGAGTTGTTCTGCCGCATCTTTGCGTTCCTCTACATCACTGCTCACAACTTTCCTGTGAATCTCAGCCTGATCGACCCTCTTCATACACCTACCACCATGATCGCGCCCACACACTAAAAATCATCGCACCGGAATCCACCCCGCGCTCCAACATCGCCCACACCACACCCGCGAGCAGCTGGCGCCCGCGCTGCCTGTACCGCAGCCGATGTAGCAGAAGACGTGAAAGCATGAGGCTTGAATAGAGAGGTTTATGTACCAATGCTTCAGGAATGATCAACGATGAAAATTCGGTTTTACATAGACCCGAAGACAAATGATCCACACATCCGTCGCCACAAAGTAACCGAACAGGAAGCAGAAGATGTCCTATTGCATCCAGGTGAAGATCGCATTGGGCACGAGGGGGCACGAGTTGCCATTGGTCAGACCCGATCTGGCAGGTACCTCCGTGTTGTTTATGTGTCAGAACCAGAGAGTATATTTGTGATAACCGCATACGATTTATCAGGAAAAGC
>JAYELB010000297.1:0-2233 GCA_034717055.1 Methanobacteriota archaeon | reverse complement strand
GGAACTTGAGAAGAAACTGCACGGCACCGACATCACACTGATCCGCCTCGACTGCTACAAACCCGAAACCATGATCGATGATGTGAGAAAACTTGGATACATCATCGAGAGAGAAAGTGAGGCGGAAGAGTTCGCTCTGTGGTACCTTGGATATCTTGATGTGATCGATGGCAGGATCAGTGATCTAAGGGATGATGAGAAGCCGCGGGTGTATATTGAGGGTTATGAGGCCTACAAGACTTATGGTACGGGGAGCGGCGCCGACCAACTTGTCGATATGGCTGGCGGGAGGAACATCGCAGCAGGTCTCAGTGGATCGTATCCGAAGGTTGATCCTGAGTGGGTCGTGGTGCGGAACCCTGATACAATCGTAAAAGTCGTTGGCACCTCGACAGGTGCATTATGCAGCTACGGCACAGACGACCCGGGTGAGATGTGCGCGCTTCGTGATAAGCTCATGAACCGTCCTGAACTTGCTGATATGGAGGCTGTGCGGAGCGGGCGGGTATATCTGATCTGTGCCAGCGGCACGTGGACTAACCCGAAGTACTTAATCGGCCTTTCATACCTGGCAGGGTGGTTTCATCCCGATTTATTCGAGGATATGGGCCCGGAGGCGATCCATCAGGAGTATCTGAGTGAGTTTCAGGGGTTGAATTACAATTCAAGTGAGCACGGGGTGTTTGTGTATTCGGAGGGTGACAGATGAAACGATGTGTGCTGCAGGTGGTACTTTTTGCAATCATGATCGTGCTCTGCTGTACGCATGTTGCTGCAGAGGATACTGTTCCGGGTGACCTTGATGGGGACAAAACCGTATCAGAGACCGAACTTTGCACCGCCATCCTGACATATCTCGATGGCTCTTCCGAGCAGCTTCTACCGGATGAACTGAGAGCGGCATCCCGTATTCATGCATACTATCCAAGAACGATCATCTGTGCAGACGGTAGGGGTATGACCGCCTACAAGCCGATCGAGCGGATCATCGCGCTCTCTGATCCGCAGGCAGATGCGATCAGAGTGCTCGGGGCAGAGGATCGCGTGACTGGCGTGAGCAGTGGTATCGCAGCGGAAACAATGCTTCTGCCGGTGATGTGCAGAAAGCCGGTGGTCGGAACAAGTGCCAAACCGGATCCTGAGGCGATACTTGCGTTGAAACCCGATATCGTCATCACGTACAGGACATGGAATATCGGGCTTGAAGATAAGATCGAACCTGATGTCAGGGTGGTGCGTCTCGATTTCACAGACCCGGATAACCTGACTGAGGATATGAGAAAACTCGGATACCTGCTTGAAGAGGAGGCGCGGGCAGAGGAGTTTATCGAATGGCACAATGGTTATATGAGTGTGATCAAGAACCGGACAGAATTAATTCCGAATACGGACAAGCCTAAGGTATATCTGGAGTTATATCCAAATATCTGGAGATATAAGACGTTTAGCAAGAATTCCACAGGAGATAGGCAGTGCACCATCGCTGGCGGCATCAACATCGCGAGCGACCTGTCCGAAGGATCTCCCACCCTTGATCCTGAGTGGGTACTGGAACAGAACCCGGATGTTATCATCCAGGTCGTGACGAGCAAGCTTCCATCCGGCTACGATTGCGATGACCCTGCCGGGATGAAGCGAATGCGGGATGAACTCACCTCCCGCCCTGAACTTGCAGACGTCTCTGCGGTGGAAAACGGGAGCGTGCACGTGGTTGCATCAGATATCAGATGCGGGGTGCAGCAGGTGGTAAGCATAGCGTACTTTGCAAAGTGGTTCCATCCGGACATCTTCAAGGATATGGATCCGCAGACGATCCGGCAGGAATACCTGGAGCGGTTCCAGCGCATCGATTTTAATGTGAGTGAACACGGGGTGTTTGTGTACCCGGAGATGGAACGATGAAGAGGATACAGTCCGAGCTTCTGATACTGCTTCTTCTTGCGTCATGCCTGCCAGCATCCGCACAAGGTATGGGGATCCCGGGCGACACGGATCACGACATGATCGTATCAGAACCAGAACTCAGCAGTTTGATTCTCGCATATCTTGACGGCTCTGCACACACCAAACCGGATGACCTGAGAGACGCTGCGCATATCCATGTACAATACCCAAGAACGATCACAGATTCAATCGGACAGAACATCACGATATACAGACCGGTGAAGCGGATAATCGCACTGGGAAGCTACCGCACAGAAGCCGTCAAGATCCTTGGGGCAAGCGAGCGGAT
>JAYELB010000296.1:0-2250 GCA_034717055.1 Methanobacteriota archaeon | reverse complement strand
TCTTCAAGGCATTTGCGGGTTCTTTGAAGTACAGGATTCCAATGATGCTCACGATCACAACCCCTGATCCAACCCACACAGCGTAGGCGAAACTGAGGTCAAAGGTCTTTAAAGCAAATATAAAGATGGTAAATGCGATTCCCCAGAAGACAAAGGTGAGAATGGAGGGGACAAGATTCGAGAAGCCATCGGATAGCTTCATACAGGTGGTGCCGCAGACCTCCATGATAATTCCTACTGCGAGAAGTAACCATTGCATCGTTTATTATAGTCTCCAATTGGTAATCTGTTCTTCTGTCAGACCCATGCGCAAAGATATTAAGGCATCAGCGACTTTGATCCATGTATGTACGCAAAGAGACTCACAGCGCTTCCGCCATATCTTTTCGCGGCGATCGATGAAGCAAAAGAAAATGCGATCAAGCGCGGGGTCGATGTCATCGATCTCGGCGTCGGCGATCCGGACCTGCCTCCGTCAGCTCACATCGTCGATGCGCTGTGTGCGTCCGCGCACGACCCAAAGCGGCATCAGTATCCCTCATACACAGGAATGTTGACCCTTCGGGAGGCAGCAGCCGAATGGTACAAAAAGACGTTTAATATCACGCTTGACCCGGGAAGCGAGGTACTTGCGCTCATCGGATCGAAGGAAGGGATTGCCCACATCCCGCTTGCGTTCGTAAACCCTGGCGACGTCGCGCTTGTGCCGGATCCGGCATACCCGGTCTACAAGATCGGTACGCTCTTTGCAGGCGGCGTGCCCTACACCATGCCGCTTCTCGCAGAATCCGGTTTCCTGCCTGATCTGGACGCGATACCAACTGACGTAGCAGATAAAGCCAGACTGATCTTTCTCAATTACCCAAACAACCCGACCGCGGCAGTCGCTGATCTCTCATTTTTTAAGGAAGTAGTCGATTTCGCAAGCGAGCACGACATAATAGTTGTGCACGACAATCCATATTCAGAGATCACCTTCGGCAAGTACCAGGCTCCAAGTCTCCTATCCGCGCCGGGGGCGATGGATGTTGGGATCGAGATGCACTCGCTATCAAAGACATACAACATGACCGGCTGGCGCATCGGTTTTGCCGTCGGGAATGCGGAGATCATCTCAGGGCTCGGCGCGGTCAAGACAAACATCGATTCAGGGGTGTTCGAGCCAGTCCAGGAGGCGGCAATCACTGCGCTATCAGGTCCGCAGGATTGTATCGATGATATGCGCAAGATATACACAAAACGAAGAGACCTGATGATTGCAGGACTACGTACGCTTGGGATCAATGCCGCACCGCCAGAGGCGACGTTCTATATCTGGACGCCAGTTCCTAATGGCTACACCTCTCTCTCATTCTCTGCGATGCTTCTTGAGAAGATCGGGATCGTGGCAACGCCGGGAGTTGGATTCGGGGAGTACGGCGAAGGGTATGTCAGGTTCTCGCTGACAAGCTCCACCGAGCGGATAGCAGAGGCGGTAGACCGGATGCGTGATGTGTAGGCACTGCGTTCTCCGCGTACTTTGTGATAACGGCTCTGCCGTCGACGCTTGCGTTACAATTTAAGGTATAGTGATTTAGCTAAAATTCGGGAAAGTGTCGTGATATAGCAACGTCCCGACCGGGACTCGAACCCGGGTCCATCGCTCCGGAGGCGATGAGGATATCCGCTACCCTATCGAGACTTTTGACGGAGTGAAAGGCACAAAGCCAGATGTGCTCTGTCATGAATTTGTGACTACATTCTACTTGTATGAACATGATGTGTAATCATATATTGCTTTGTAAAATGATGTCACGGTTTCAATCCAACTTTTGGGAGTTTTCTCCAATCCAGTATGGATAGTGCCTTCATTTTACAGATTCATAGTCTATTTGAGTTCTGGCGAGTGCAAGTAACACAACTATCTCAGCTCCGGCTTGCTCTATCAGATATTTTCCTGCCTTTAAAGACGTGCCAGTCGTCGTCACATCGTCCAGTAGGAGTACCTGCCGACCTCTGACTACACTTTCATCCGTCACAGCAAGCGATTTTATTTCTAACTGCATATCGCTGCTTTCGCCTACGATTTTCTTTGGAATCTCAAAAACCCTTGATATGGCATCCGTTCCATCGATCACTGAATGCGAACATAATTGTTTCGCGATCGTCCTTATTCCCGATGGTTCGGTTCCTGCTGCATGGGTCGGGATAACACAGATCACATATTCTTCCGTACTTGAAAGAAAGGAACGCAAGCTATTCGTGCAGTAG
>JAYELB010000295.1:0-2256 GCA_034717055.1 Methanobacteriota archaeon | reverse complement strand
ATTCTGCCTTGATCAGTCCGAATTCTGTCACGAGTTTCTTTGCGAGCGACCCCGCCTCACTGCGGAATCGTTTCGCTGTTACTGCTGTGTATCCCATCTATATTCCTCCTGATATAATGTACTTGGAAAAAGTCCGTGATTCGGGTATCAAATACCCGAATCATACAGTGCAGCGTAGGGCTCCATGATTTCAGTTGTGGAATCTACCCACAGCTGGAACACCTCATCATGACTTTCGTCATCATGATATCGATGAACATTGATCCCAAAGTTCGGAACCGTCACCAGTTTCCCCTCCGAATTCCTGTACTTGATCGTTTCGGACCCATACTTCGGGTTGTTGTTGTAGAAGAACGTTCCGGCAGGATTCCGCCTGTCTATACCGAGAATATAGCCTTCAG
Organism: Methanobacteriota archaeon; assembly: GCA_034717055.1. Classification (GTDB taxonomy): domain Archaea; phylum Halobacteriota; class Methanosarcinia; order Methanosarcinales; family Methanogasteraceae; genus Methanogaster_A. Next base: position 1,855 of record JAYELB010000295.1, on the reverse strand, counting down.
TGATTCCAGACATTAGCCCGTGCATACGAGCATGCACAACCGGGATATCAATGTAGTCATCAGCGATATCAGGCATCCCAAAGATCGCTTTCTGCTTAAGATCGTTGACGTCGATGGTTGTTAGATAAGTCCTTAGCTCATTCAGATTGTCGTTGTGAATGAACACATCCGACAATTTGTATGGATAGCCTTCACGTTTCATCTGGTGCCGGAAATCCAACAGGTCCACAACCGGCGATGCAGTTGCATCACTCCACACCGCAGTCGGGGTCCACGTTGGCGTGGTTGCTCCCGCAGTGAGCGCCGTCGCGATCGAGGTGTTTACGTGCTCTGCGAGCCAGTATGCAGCTCGGTTGTACGCGCGCTTGATCTGATCGATTCCAGACGAATATTGCACTGCATCCTCATCGATCCGGATCTCAAATCCCTCCTGGTTTAGTACTCCTGCCTTAATCTTCATAGGAGTAACCCCCAGCTGTGCCCACTTACTCCCGGGTGTCCGCGTCCGCGGCGTCTTCTTCTTCGTGTCTGTTGATGCGCTGACGGTCTCCTGCTTGTACCGCACAACTCGTTCAGGAGCACGCACCTTCGGAAGGATGTCATGGAATGCGAGATATGGCTCCATTATCTCAAACACCTTTGACAGTACGACCTCAGTCCTCAAAAACTTCTCATTTGGTAGTGTTACTGGCATGATTATGTCCTCCTATGTTGCAGCCGTCCCAAGTCCAGTAATCCCAACAAGGATAGTGTGGCTTGCTGCCGCCTGTTTTGCCACATAACTCAGTGCCATGTATCCCGCTCCTGCGCCAGCAGCAATGTCGTTGAGAACAAAGTCATGGTCAGTTGTGCTTTGTGATACATCAAGATCAAGTACCGTGAGATCCCCTGGCACAACATTGATCGCATCTGCAGTGATGAGGTGCGCTGACCTTATTGCCGTGATCCCCGCCCATACCTCAACTGTCGCAATCCTGCAGTAGTTTCCAGCAAGTCGATCCGCAAGAGTCGTGGATGTCGCTGTTGGTGCTTTTCCCCACAGCCGCGGAGTGCTTGTGATGATTCCGAACACCAGATCGTCGCCGTTCGACACTTGTTCAACGACAGGCATCAGATCGGTTGCCTCAGGAGTGCAAGCTGCATCTTGTGAGAGAGTTACAATGTCGCCCTCTCTAAGTTCATTTGCATACACAATCCCATCCTCATAAGTTCCGCCTGGACCATACGTTCGGGATGCAACCGTGATTGTACTCTCATCCAGGATGCAGGTATATGGTATCCCGCCGCGTGCGTCCGCTGCGATCGTAAGTTCTGCCATTAGATCCTCCTCCCTACTGCGTTATCCATCTCGTTGAGATCTGATAGGAGATCTGCGTCTGTAGTATGTCCACCAGGGGCGGTTCCGGGAACATCTGCCGCGTCAAATGCTGACTGCGCTGCCGGATTTGCTGCTGCCGCCATAAGCTTCGCCTTGCCGATGAGTCCAGAGATTGCGGCGACCTTCATCTTGCCAACGGTTGCCATCTCTGCGGCGATCTTCTCAGGGTCGAGCACGCCATCAGTCATGAACGGCGCAGACAGAATCACTGATGCCGCCAGCATGTTCTTATACTCCCCAGTCAGTTTCTGTCGCTCAATCGTTTCGATCGTGTCTGCTTGTCCCTGCGCTACAGCGGCTGCGATCATCTTCTCAACATCCTTTGTTGGCGTCATGTCCGCGAGCTTCGCATCATACGCTGCTCGCTCCTCAGTCGTCATCATCTCAATACGCTTATCGTATTCGAGCTTCTGCGCTGCAAGGTCATCTATGCCCTGCTTCTCTTTCGCAGCGATGGCATCTGCCTTCTCTGTTTCA
>JAYELB010000294.1:0-9894 GCA_034717055.1 Methanobacteriota archaeon | reverse complement strand
GCGTTCTCTGGCTCGTAGGAAGCAAGCTCACTGAGGAGCCCTGCGAGGTTGTTTATGTCGATGGCGTATTTTTTCTCGTCGCCGCTATCCTTGGCGATCCGTGCGGCTTCCTCATGATACGCCTTCGCATCCTTCAGGTATCCGCTTGCGTTCTCTGGCTCGTATGAAGCAAGCTCACTGAGGAGCAGTGCGAGGTTGTTTATGAGAATTGTGTATGCAAGACCTTTATCTCTTGTTAGATACTCGAGCATCTCTTTTTCGAGTTTTAGGTAATTGTAGGAGGATTTTGCATCAGCCTGCCCGCGCTGTATCGTATCGTAATGTTGCCTGTAGAAGATAAACCTCTCCGAGTCATCTGTAATCCCAAGGAATTCCCTCCTCATGCGTTTTAGTTCTGTTCTGTCTGCCATCTTTCTGCCCCATAATCAATTTTCTCGCACAACTAGGGATATCTTCACCGTAACATCTGGTGATGCTTAACTCATAAATACCTTGCCGCACATAACACCGTACCGGAGTAGGATATATGAAACAACTTGAGATTCTCGCAGCCCCGCTCGAAGAGAGGTCACTTAAACTCCTCCTCTTCGGCGCAGGCGAACTCGGAAAAGAGATCGCGATAGAGGCGCAGCGCCTCGGCATGGAAGTCGTCGCGGTGGATCGGTACGAACGGGCGCCAGCACAACAGGTCGCGCACAAGGCATACACAGTCAACATGATGGATGCGAATGCGATGCGTTCGATCGTAGATCGGGAAATGCCTGATATTATCATACCTGAGATCGAGGCGATCGACCTCGATATTCTCTTTGAGTTCGAGGAAGACGGGTATCTGGTCACACCGAACGCAGCGGCAACTCATGCGGCGATGAACCGTGAGCGCATCAGGGAGTTGATCGTTGCATCAGGCGTTAAAACAGGAGCGTACGTATACACCCGCACAGATGATCTCTCTGAGTTTACAGATGCTGTCGAGAAGATTGGGTATCCATGCTTTTCAAAGGCGATCATGTCGAGTAGCGGCAAGGGATCGTACTTCATTAAGAGCTGCGATGATATCGAAGCAGCGATGGACGCTGCCAGGTATGAGACCCGCGGATCAGGCGAACGTGCGATCATTGAGGAATATATTCCATTCGATACCGAGGTAACAGAACTTGCTGTGAGGCACATGGACGAGGATGGTAACATCGTCACCACGTTCCCAAAGCCGGTCGGACATTACCAGATCGATGGCGATTACCACTCATCGTGGCAGAGTCCGAATATCGAGGAGTATCTTCCATATAACGTGGATGATATTGGAAAGTCGGTCGAAAAAAACCCCGAGCTTGCGAAAGAGGCGGAAAGGAAGATTTACGATGCTGCACGCCGGATCACAGACGAACTGGGCGGAGTCGGGGTCTTCGGATGCGAACTCTTCGTTCGTGTCAGGGATGGTAAAGTTGAGGTCTATGGCAACGAATGCGCGCCACGCCCGCACGATACCGGCATGGTTACGTATATCTCTCATCCACAGGGGTTTAATGAGGGCGGCTTGCATGTTCGTGCGATCACAGGGCTTCCGGTTCCGGCAAGAATCGAGGCGGGGTACCGACTATTCGACCCGCTGATGCCAGCTGCGTCCCACGTAATCATCTCGCCGGCACAGGGGTTCGATCCGATGTACAAAGGTCTCTTCGATGCGATGTCTGTGCCAGGCACAAACATCCAGCTCTTCGGAAAGCCGCTTGCGTATCACAGCGGGTGGATCGTCGAGGAGCGGATGGGGGTTGCGCTTGCCATGGGTGCTGATGCGTTCGATGCGAAAAGGAAGGCTGAAGTTGCTGCGCACAAGATCCTGATCAGGACTGCGACAGAGAGGGAATGGCGCGGGCAGGAAGAGACGCGGATGCATGTGGCGGCGCCCACATATAAAACCACGAGAGTAACATAGAAATCTTATGGTTCCTACCATATAGTACCCAATCAGGTTCTGCCCAACCACCATTCGTGCGCATAAGCGATTCGTTCACTTGCGTATCTCGCGTTTTTGGTCAACTGAAGCACGCTATGCGGGCATACCTTTGGTATAACATGGGAAATAAAACTAATCAGATACAAAAAACAATACAGAATTTCACATCTTTTATCGGATGTATACAAGACTTGTTGCGGAATAACTTGGAAAAGCCCGGAGAATGGATATCCATGAAAAGGAGCAATATGCGTGGAGTAATGGACGCCTTAGAAGGCAGCATTTCATGGAATTTTATATCGCAACAAGTCTAATATAATCCGTCACCGCAGTTCTCTAATATGCTGTCCCGGAGTGTGAGTGATTTACCGTATCTGAAGGAAATTGCATCGTTTCCACAGTCCCTGATGGTAGCATTGCTAAGATTCAAATCCGAGCCATAAGCATAGACTCCACAGACTCCAGCATTTTTAATCGTAAACCCACTGATACCAACATCAGCACTGCTTACACGGATACAATCTCCGCTTCCACCACCGTCGATAATTGTAGTCCCCCTATCTTCTCCTTCAATCGTCAAATCCTTGTTGTTTATCCGTACATTCTCGGTGTAAGTCCCATTGTACACAAGGATCGTATAGCCATCGCTCGCGTTATCGACCGCATCCTGAATCTCCGTGTAATCACAGCCGGACGAACCGACCGTGAGCGTGTCCGCGCTCGCTGTGCCACAAAACAGTACCCCTATCACGAGCGCAAGAACGGTCACACCGCGCAAGCCTTCACCCATAACCAACCACCCCCAGATCGTCTCACTTCCTTGCAAGTGCCTCCAGAACCTCTTCCGGCAACTGCCTCACGATATCGATCTTCTTCACACAGCTCGTCCTGATGCCATGCTCCTTTGCGATCGGGCGCAGATCCTTAAGCGTCACCTTCTTCGCAACTTCCTCGAGATCCATAAACTGTACACCTCACTTCTCGGAAAGTTCCTTAACAGTCTTTTCGAGTTCTGCGATCTTATCCTCCATACGTGCGACATCGTCCGTCGTTGCGATCTTTGACCGATCGATCGAGTTCTGCACACTATTTGAGATCGTATCTCCGAGTTCCTGCATCTGCTTCTTCTTCTCGCTCAGGAGTTCCTGAACAAGGGATTTTCCTTCTTCTCGATTCATCTCTCCTTTCTCGATGAGTTCGTCCACGGTCTGTCTGATCTTCTCCTCGGTGATGGCGAGCACGCCGATCCCGATGAGTCCCAACTTTCTGAGTGTTTCGCTCATGGTAAAAACCTCCAACTGACACAACACATTTATCTGATATATACCTTCTGATAATAGCTACTATGAAAAGCAGCAGTCATTCGAGGCGACGGCACAGGGCCGGAACTTGTAGACTCCATGATATGGGTTGTGGACGCTGTGAGTCCTGACATTGAGTTCGTACCGTGCGAGGCAGGAGAGGAATGGTGGAAGGAACACGGCGGAGACTCTCTGATCCCGGAGGAGACCTGGGACACATTAAACGATACCGATGCCTGTTTCAAGGGACCGACCACGACGTCTGGAGTTGTGGACACACCAAGGAGCGTGGATGTCAGCATCCGCCAGCGGTTCAATCTCTATGCGAACGTGCGACCGATAAAGACATTTGCAGGAGCGCCTGCGCCACTTAGCGATGTTGATTTCGTCGCGGTCAGGGAAGCAACGGAAGGCATGTATTTCGTAAAAGATATCGAGATAACCGCTTATACATTCTTTGCGATCCGGAGAATCACAAAACGTGTATGTGAGAATATTTCAAGGTACGCTTTTGAGGCAGCTACGAGGAGGGGCTGGGATGCCGTTGTCGGCATCCACAAGAGTAACATCGTAAGGATGACTGCGGCACGTTCATGGACGCATTGCGCGCCACTGCAACCTGGTATCCCTATGCGGAACTCTGCGAGTACCACGTCGATAACATGGCACAGCAACTCGTAAAGAACCTACAACTCTTCGATTACAAGGTGTTCGTCTCAACGAACCTTTTTATGGATATCATAAGCGAGCAGTGCGCAGGGCTGATCGGGAGCATTGGTCTTGTCTATTCGGCAAACTTATGCGACGATTGCGCGATGTTTAATCCGTCACATGGATCTGTTCTGAAATATAAAGGGGGTAAACAAGGTGAATCCATGCGCAACGAGCCTCGCCGGCGCATGAATGCTTCGGTATCTCGGCGCGAATGATGGGGCGGATGCGATCATCCATGCGACCGGGCAGACGATTGCAGAGGGCTTAACCCACGTACGATCTCGGCGGAAGTGCGAGCACGATCCAGATTACGGATGCGATCATCAAAAATCCGGGGTGAAACGACCCGGATTATCTGTGTTAGCGTGGTGCACAGGAACGTGCGGAGTGTCACGTTGAGTTTTTCAACGAAACTGAACAGGGAATTTAACCGCGGGGGCGCAGAGGAACGCGGAGAGGGCTAAAACCTCTGCATCCTCCACAGGCTCTGCGGCCATTTTGTCATGACAGAAAGCACAGGATCGCAATCGAGGGACAATTGGCATACCCAAGTAGTTACAACTTATTGAGCATATACCATGACTCGACCCCCCAAACCCACAGCCGCGTTTGCGCCGGCGCACATTACCGGATTCTTCGTGATCCGCCCGCATGAAAACCCCGCGATAGCAGGATCGCTCGGCTGTGGGATAATACTGGAGGCGGGCGTTACCACCCGCGTCGAGATCGGCGGTCCGGATGGTCCCAACGATTCGCCATGCCCGACGGTCAAATCGGTCGTCTCAAGACTGACCCGGCGCCCGTGCTCGGTTCGTATCACCTCCGATATCCCGATCGGCGCCGGGTTTGGAGCGAGTGGTGCAGGCGCGCTTGGCACTGCATTCGCACTCAATCACGCATTATCACATAATCTAACAGCAAACCAGCTAACAGAGATAGCACATATCGCAGAGGTGGATAACCGGACCGGACTCGGGGACGTTGTGGCACAGTCGCTCGGGGGCGTGGTCATCAGGCGCACTCCCGGCGCTTCTGCGCGACTTGATCGGATATGCACGGATGCAAAGGATATCTTCTGGGTCATTTTTGATAAGATGTCAACAAAAGAGGTATTAAACGATAAGAGTTCCGCAGATCAGATAAATCCTGCTGGAATGGAGTCGATGCGTGAACTCTTGGAGATGCCGACGGTTGAAAACTTCATGATCCAGTCGAGGCGGTTTGCAGCCGGAACCGGACTGATGAGCAATACAGTCGCTGATGCCGCGGACGCTGTCGAGGCTGCAGGTGGCATGGCATCACAGGCGATGCTTGGCGATTCCGTATTTGCAGTCGATGTAACTGGTGGTGCAGGTGATGCGATCGAGTCCGCGCTCTCTGAGTTTGGGAGAGTTGGTAGGAGCAGGATCGGTTTTAGAGGGGTACGGTTGATCTGAGTTCGAGTATAGAGTTTTTAATTTGTTATAGTCGGTTGAAAAAACATGATGCCAACCCGGCAAATGCAAGTACGATTAGATGGGTGTAACCGGTGTTAATCTACAGATAAAAGTCTCATTTGCCACTGATTAATCCGGAAACTTACAGTCACAGCGTCCCGGACCTAATCCCTGAAAGCACCACGTGATCGAAACCGATCCGCGCAAACGCGGCTACGACCTCATCTTGCACGACCCGAAACCGCTCGGAGTCGCCTGATTGAACCTCAACGCAGGCAAGGCGACCGTGATCCCTGACCCGGACACCGCGGAAGCCTTGCGAACGAAGCACCGATTCAGCTTCTTCGATGCGGGAAAGGCGTTTGACCGTGATCCTTGTGCCGGAAGGGATCCGGGTCGCAAGACACGATTCCGAAGGTGCGTCTGCAACAGATAGTCCAAAATGCCTGGCAATCTCTCTAATCTCCGACTTACCGAGATTGAAATCGATAAACGGAGTGAAAACACCGGCACCCTTGATTGCAGTATAGCCTGGCCTGTCTCCTGCTATATCGGTTATGTTTGTACCGTCTGCGATAGTTTCAATCCTGTTTCGGGAAGCGATTTTTGCAAGTTCCTGAATCAGATGCTTTTTGCAGTGATAACACCTGTTATATGGATTCTCTACAAATTCCTTCTTTCTCAGTATCTCGAAATCGAAGATCTCATGTTTTACCCCGATCTCGTCTGCCATCTTTATGGCATCCTTTAGTCCGCGGCGCCCGAGTAGCTCCGAGTCAGCGGTCACTGCAAGTACGTTTGCACCGCTCTCTTTCGCGATAGATGCGAGAACGGAACTGTCCACGCCGCCAGAGAATGCGATCAGGATGCTTCCGCGTTCTGCAATCGCATCGATTACGCGCTTTGTCTTCTGCAGCGTTTTGTTCATTAGGGGACTGTCATCTTGACGTTGGTGCTCGGGTTAAACACTTACGTGTTTACGGGTATCTGAACTATGAAGTCACGAACCTTGGATTGAAATCCGGGGTATTGTGGCGCCTGGTGCATGGGGGTTCTATCGCTCTTCGTCGCATTGGCTTTTGTCGAAAACAGAGGGCGGAGAAGCTACCGATGGTGAAGCCATTGATAAAGTACTTTCAGAATTTATTCTCTTTTTGAGTTCAGGTAAATCAATTCTGCTTACATAATTCGAAAACCGTTGGGATAAAGATTCTCGAAAAAGTTTGTTAAAAGTTGCTAGATAATGCTCCGTATGCATCTTATATAGAACATCTCTTGGGATGGTGTAGTAATGTTTAAAATCAACTATTAGCTGCGGTACTTGCAATGCTTGATTTTGTTCTAGAAAATGAAATCGCGCATGGTTTTGCTGTTTTATCCGTTTATAATCATTGCTATTCCATTCTTGCATCTTTAATCCATTGGATTTTAAGTGATCCCCCGCCTTGAATTCTTCTGCGTTGTAAGCAGGGCATACTAATATTGTTTGCAAGTATTTATCATGTTTTACAGTGGCTGGTTCTGACCTATTGTTGAAATCCCATTCAAGATCGCAGTCTTGAGTAATTACAACGATATACGGCAGATTTGCTTCAGAAATCTCATATTCATTTGAAGTGTCTTTTATATTCCAAACAATAACATCTGTCTTTCGAAATATATCTCCTTGGCAGATTCGTTTAGAAGTATGCTTAACATACATTGAATCAATCTTGCTTAGAAACATATCCCAAAACCTTTCTTTTCACCTGCGTCCTCTCATATTTTTCGTAATCGATATCGATATTGAAAGGATACGTTCCCTCTTTTTTCGGGGGTTTTGGTGCAAATGTTCCTAAACTCGCCAAAGTAATCATCTGTTTCGTCATAAGACATTCTCTTCATCTCCCATACGTTTGTAAATTCTCTATGTAAGTGCTACGCTCAAATAACTCTTTAATTTCTTCATGAAGTATTTCAATTTGACTAAAGATAAAAGAAATATCTGTTTCATTCTTTGAATAACAATCATAATCGAGTAAGAATTCCTTCTTTGCTATTGGATTTGGAAACTCGCTATTAAACCAGCCATACTGGAATTTGACATAATAATCAGACTTATTTATTTCTATAACTCCAACAGATCTTGACAGTTCATTTCGATCTTCGATGAAACCAAGACTACACATAAGTGGTTCTTTAATAAGTTCCGTCCAATCAAATGGGTTTCCTTCACCAATAATTATTTGATTTATATAACGAAGTCCTATTTTCGATACTTTTATATACTGGTTCTGCTCTCCCAAATTTGGAATCACTTTATGTACAAGTCCTTTGAGCTCTTCATAACTATTATATTTTTTAAGGTCAAAAATAATTGCGGTAGGCTCTAAAACTAATGAGTTGTTTGTTGCGTTATTGCGAAGAATAAACGATTTAAATCGCTTCTCTTTTGTTGTTTTCTGAGTTTGGTCGATAGTCATTTCTACCGATACTACGTCTCGAGTTTCAAACTCTGGAAGCACGTCTGAAACTGCTCTCTTGATTTCATCCAATATCTGCTGAGAACGGTTTATTTCACCTGCGAAATCCAATCTTAGTATGACTTGCTTTAAAAAATTACCTGTCATCATCATCCCTTTATGGTAAATACATATTACGACATTAGGTATATACTTATCTATCCAATATCAGTCACCAAACCCAGCACTTAAGTACAGAGCCTGCATGTCTTGTTTCTTTGGGCGTTGCTTCGCATGTACTCGGTCCGTACTGAACCCATGCATCGATTTTATAGTAGAGTTCTCTTACGCGCTCCATGTGCAACATGTGGAATCGAGCATATAGAAAAGTACCCCATGAGCAGGACTGCCAACTTACATGGGGGTTCATGCCTCAACTCTGATTCACATAGATATCCAAAGCGATAGAACACGAGACCCCGAATTAAGCACTTCAAAAAACGTTCGCACAATACCAGACGACGTGGCAGTCCCGTTCATGTTATGTGCCATGTCCAACGATTAATTAAACGATGGCACGCAATCAGCATGATCATTTCTACAGGCTGGCAAGGAAGGAGGGCTATCGGTCGAGAGCAGCGTACAAGCTGAAACAGATCAACTCACGATTCCATGTCATCAGACGGGGGGATAATATCGTCGATCTGGGTGCTGCTCCCGGCGGCTGGCTCCAGATGGCGCGGGAACTCGTCGGAGCCGATGGTACGGTCGTAGGCGTTGACATCCAGCCGATCCGTGAGATCGAGGACGTGATCACTATCGTCGGCGATATCACAGCAGAGGATACGGTCGGCAGGATAAAGGAACTGGTCAAAGAGGCGAATGTCGTGCTCTGTGATGCCGCACCCAACCTTTCAGGCGACTGGAGTTATGATCATGCACGATCGATCGACCTGACCGAACAAGCACTCTCGTGCGCAGAGCAGATCCTAAAGCCGGGAGGACATTTCGTTGTCAAGGCATTCCATGGCGATCTCTTTGCTGATTACCTCAAGAAGGTGCGGTCGGTCTTTAAGAATGTGCGTGCCCACTCGCCAGAGGCGTCACGCAAGGCGAGCGCTGAGACATATATCATTGCGAAGAGGTTTCGCGGAACAAAATCTTTCCGGTGAAATCAGATTCTAACGCAAGTGTCGACGGCAGAGCCACGCAGTCTCAAAACTCTGCACCCTCTGCGGTGGTAAATCACTGGATTTTTAGACAGTGTCCCTTTAGTGTATGTGTGTCCGGATGGAATTTGTTTTACCCCAACTCCGGGCGCGTTCGTCTCAGAAATCCCGACCGATTGGTCAGGCATCCGCGACATACGGGATCGCACCGAGCATGCCGATGATGCCGTTTTCGTCAAGCCAGACACGAGCGTCCGCAGATCTGGCGTATTCAAGCGCGTATTCCCGCGATAGTACCTCACTCTTGCAGTCTCTTCCGTATCGGTAGCAGTTCTCGACCCCTACAGCGACCTCTGCAATCCTGAAACATATAATCATCGATGGATGCCATCGATCTTACACGGCCACCTGCAAGATCATGAGAGCGTCGAGAGAGGTGACTTTACAGTCGTTATTTACGTCTGCATCTCGATTATATTCGCCGCTTGCTGCGAGGTTAAGTGCGATCACGGCATCTGCTGGCGTGACCATGCAATCGTGGTTCACATCTCCGCAGGGGTACTCCTCCGGGTCGTTTGCGGTGATGCCGCATCTATAGGACACAAACGCACGATCCGGAACAAGATAGAGTTCGTAGCCATCTTCGTTGTATTCTCCGCCTATACCTGTGGTATAGATGTTAAGTCCGACTGTATAATCTCCTTCGGTTCTCAAAAGGCCTGATGTTCCCGTACCCACAGCAAAACTCATTTTGTAAGCGTCCTCTGACGACATATTAGAGAATTCATGAGGTGTCACCAGCTTGATGTGATAGCCCGATTCAGATCCTGTATAGGCTTGAACACTTGCTGAAGTGAGTGTTAGTGTTAGTATCAG
>JAYELB010000293.1:0-9926 GCA_034717055.1 Methanobacteriota archaeon | reverse complement strand
GGACTTTTGCCAACGGTCACGCTCTCGCTTGCGATGGGGCGCCAGCGGATGGCGAAGCGGAATGCGCTTATCAAGAATCTGAACTCCGTTGAGACGCTCGGATGCACGACTGTCATCTGCACCGATAAGACCGGAACGCTCACAGAGAACCAGATGACCGCAAGGAAGGTATATGCCAACCGCAAGGTATTCGAGGTCAGCGGGAGTGGATACGGGCCAGAAGGAGATTTTTACCGGGATGGCACGATACTCACAGATCAGGAGATTAAAGAACTGACCCCTCTCTTGTCCACAGCCGCGCTCTGCAACGACGCGTCGCTTGTCGAAGATGAGGGCATACAGGGAATCCTTGGCGATCCGACAGAAGGTGCACTCGCAGTGGCAGCGCAGAAGGCATTTGACATAGACGCGAGAAGACGTGAGAATAAGCGAGTTTCCGTACTTCCATTTGACTCTGATCGGAAGAGGATGACTGTTGTAACCGAATCAGATGGGGAAAAGGATAGCATGGGTAAAAGGAGCACTCAATAGTCTGCTGCCATGCTGTGACCGCGTGATGGTAGGTGGCGAGACGATCGAGTTGACCGCAGAGCTGCGCGATGAAATCACGGAAACGAGTGAGTCGTTTGCACGGGACGCGCTCAGGGTGCTTGCATTTGGATACAGGGAGGTTGGATCCGGGGATTATTCGGTTGAAGATACTGAAAAAGATCTGGTATTTCTGGGGCTTATCGGGATGATCGATCCGCCGCGCCCCGAAGTATCTGATGCGGTAAGAAAATGCAAGGATGCCGGAGTGAGGATCGTTATGATCACAGGCGATGACAGCGTCACAGCATCAGCGATCGCAAGGGATATCGGGATTATCAGCGATGATCCGGTCGTGATCACGGGCTCGCAACTGAAAAATACGAGTCATTCCGAACTGGTCGAAAGGCTTGAAGCAGAGGAGATCATCTTCTCTCGGATGACGCCTGAGCACAAGATGCGCATCGTAACAGCGCTTCAGGAGCGTGGCGAGATCGTTGCGGTCACAGGTGATGGCGTCAATGATGCACCCGCGCTTGCAAAGGCAGATATCGGAATTGCGATGGGGATTGCCGGAACCGATGTTGCGAAAGAGTCGGCTGACATGATCCTGATCGACGATAACTTTGCATCGATCGTTTCTGCTATTGAGGAGGGTAGGGGGGTCTTTGATAACATTAAAAAGTTTGTAACATATATATTTGCAAGCAATATCCCGGAAATCATCCCATATATTATATTTGTCATGTTCCCGGCATCGGTCGGTTATCTTGTCCCGCTTACGATCATGCAGATCCTTGCCATCGATCTTGGGACTGATATGATCCCGGCACTCGCACTCGGAACTGAGAAGCCGGAACCGGATGTGATGAATAAGCCGCCAAGGTCTCCTGACAAGCGATTGCTCGATCGCGCACTGCTTGCAAGGGCGTATCTGTTTATTGGACCGATAGAGGCGTTTGCAGCAATGTCTGGCTACTTCTGGATGCTCTCGAAGTGTGGATGGGTCTCTGGTGCCCTTTGTGCATCCGATATCGCATACCGGAAGGCGATAACCATGGCGCAGACCGCGATCGTGATCACGCAGGTCGCAAACGGTATGGTCTGCAGAACAGCAAGAGAAGCCGTACACAGGATCGGGTTCTTCACAAATCGATTGCTCCTGATAGGGATTGTTGCAGAGATTGCACTCCAGATATTTATCGTCTACCATCCAATCGGAAATACCATTCTAAATACCGCACCGATCGCTATCTCGGACTGGCTCCTGCTTCTTCCGTTTGCGGTGTTCTTGTTTGTGGCTGAGGAGGCGAGAAAAGCGGTCGTGAGGAATGTCCGGGAGAAGCGGTAACCGGTGAGCATGAATTTGGCGGATATCCCTCGATCCGGCGCCAGTGTCCGCGTCTCTGATCGATTTTATATGTGATGACCGTACCAAAGCATAATTGATGTTTAGAACCATCCTCGTACTGGATATATTCGATGGTATCGTGGTACATGCGCTCAGGGGTAAGCGGGAAGAGTACCTGCCAGTAGCGGATTTCAGTTCGGTCTGTGAAACATCAGACGCAGCGGAGATCGCAAGAACGCTGCGCCCGACAGAGGTGTACGCTGCCGACCTCAACCGGATCCGTGGAATTGGGGACAATTTTCAGGTCATAAAGAACGTCTCGGGATACTCCAAGACGATACTCAGTTGTGGCGTCAGGTCCGCGGAAGACGCAGCACTTGGGCTTTCAATCGCTGATACCGTCACCATCGGGACCGAGAACGCTGATTTTGACGTGATCGGAGATGCATGCGAGACGTGTGATATAAGTCGGCTGCATGTCAACATCGACCTGATGGACGGCAGGATACTTACAAACATTGGACTATCGCTCACTCCAATAGAAGCGGTCGAGAGACTGAACGATTATCCGATCAACCATCTGATCATCATCGACCTGACGAAGGTTGGCACAAAGTCCGGCATCGATTTTAGTCTTATCAGTGATGCGGTCGCGCGCTCGGATCATCCGGTCATCTTTGGCGGAGGTGTGCGGGATATGAACGATCTCGATCTGCTGCGTGACACCGGGGTTGCAGGTGCGCTGGTTGCAACCGGGGTGCACAACAGAGTGATGCCTGTGGATATACTGCAGTGGTGATGGTGATCCGGAGTCGCCCGTGAACTGCCTCTTTTCACTGCATCGATTCGAGTGCTGATGCCACCATCTGCCTGTACTGCTCAAGATCCCTCGAGTAGTTCTCCTCAATCATCGGAAGATTTTCGGAAACTCCCTCTTCCAGTTCCTTGATCCGGTCGAGTGTCTGACGCGATGTCTCAAGCACCCACCTGTCACGAACCAGCGCATCCACCACCGAGATCGTCTCCGGGCGGATCGAGGTCATCACACGCTTATCTTCGGTCGTGTACACGCTAACCTTGCCGACCACTGCCAGGAATTCGGGAATCGACGCCTCCGTAAGCGCCCGCATTGCATCTGGCTGGTACTGCCCCGCGTACATAAAGAACGTTCCTGTCGGGTCAGATATCCGCGCCCGCCAGTATTCGGTGTCGGTGCCGATGTCTTCCTTCTCGGTAAGCGTGCCGATGACAAAGACGCGGTTGACCTTCGCTCCGGTCGGTGTAAGCACGTACTGGGGCGCATACGCATCATCCGGGTCACGTTCCAGAGCAACGGTTGTATCGGAGAGTTCCCTGGCAAAGATCCGGTATGCCACCTCTCTTGCAAAACTAGCCATCTTAAGTCACCTCCGCAAGCAGGGCATCGACCCCATTGTCAGGTAGCCCTTCTATTAGCTGAACATTCTCGACAAGCATGTACCGGTCAAGGATGCTTCCTGACATGGTGTAATACCTACAGAGGAGTTGTTTTTTCATCTCGTCCTGCACCACACTCTGGTCGAGCGCATCCACAGCCATCTCTTTCGCCTCATCAAGTGTGATACCACTGATGCTCTCGGTGATCTCACGGTTGAAGAGTGCTTCCTGCACCATGATCCCGTTATCCAGCACCGCTTTGATCCGGAGGTCGTGGATTCCATCCACATTCCCGTGTTCCATGCATGTCCCTTTCATGAGTGCACGGTTGCACATCGGGCAACGTCTGATCAGTCCGGAGCCGTCCTGGATATGGACCATGGCGCCTGTGAACTCGGTTGTAGAGAACCCAACCTCGATATCCTCATCGAGTTCCTTAATCGATGAGCTCTTGTTGAACTTCACACTGAACCGTTCTTCAAACTCATCTGTCGTCAGATTCTCAAATGAATAACTCTTTCCCTCCAGAACTGCCGGTAACTCGGATTTCGCCCACTTAACAAACTTGATCGTGCCGGTCTCGTCGCCAATTAACCCGATCTGATCAATTGACTCGTGTTCACTCTCCCACAACTGGACCACTTTTGCACGGAGGTTGATCCACTTGTTGCCCTCTGTGATGCCGTCTATCTCAATCAGTTGCGCTTCTAAGTCAGGGGTCTCAATATCCTCATCCAGTTCCTTAATTGATGAGCTTCTGTTGAACTTCACGCTGAACCGTTCTTCGAACTCATCTGTCGTCAGATTCTCAAATGAATAACTCTTGCCCTCCAGAAGTGCTGGCAGCTCGGATTTCGCCCACTTGACAAACTTGATCGTGCCGGTCTCGTCTCCTACGAGTCCAACCTGATCGATCGACTCATGTTCACTATCCCACAACTCCACAACCTTCGCATGGAGGTTGATCCACTTGTTACTCTCGTTGATGGAGTCTATCGTTATCAGTTGCGCTTCCTGGTCCGGGATATCGATATCCTCATCAAGCTCCTGGATGCGGGTGGTTCGGTTCATCTTCACACTGAAACGCCCATCCCATTCATCGGTGGTCATATTATCAAGGGAATAACTTTTCCCCTCAACGAGTTCCGGTAAGTTGGATTTTGCCCACTTCACAAACTTGATCGTCCCGGTCTCGTCTCCGATGAGTCCGACCTGGTCGATCGCCGGGGAAGTGCTATCCCACAACTGGACAACCTTTGCACGGAGGTTGATCCACTGTTCGCTCAGGTTGATATCCGATATCTGTGTGGATGATGCCTCTCCCTGCGGCGTGCCGTAATAGTCCTCCCGCTTGATCCCGCGTTCCCGCAGGAAGTAGCTGACGACGCTTCGCTCTGCCTCTGCGATCGGGACCTTGAATCGTTCGGTCAAATCACGAAGCCGCCGCTCGATCTCGGTAAGTTCAATCTCAACATTCAGTTCAAGGAACCGTTTTCGTATCTGTTCGGATTTTTCTTGGATCATGACATTCCTCCTGTCATCGGGTTATGGTTCATCCTCAAACATCTGGATAGATAAATGTACTCAATGGGTGGGGTGAAAGTGATTCATGTGAGAAATGCCATGATGTGCTTTTGGATAGTCTATATCGACTCATCCTCTTTTTTGACGGAGAAAGGTGATATGTTTTCACGTTTCCCGTACTTTTGTGACCTTCTCTCTGACTGTCGGATTCTCTGGTTTCAGGCCCTCCCACCTGAGTCGCTTCCGAACTCGATCTAGTGCAGCCCCAACATCGACTGGTTTGTCAGACTCTTCTTGTGCTGGTGCTGGGGGTGGGGCGGAAGATTTTTGAGATTTTGGTGGTGTGTATGGCGGTTTACCCAACAGTTCGTGAAGTATCATTATCGCCGCATGTTTATCCAGCGGTTCGTTGTGATTGCCACATTTAGGCGACTGTATGCAGCTTGGGCACCCATCATGGCATGGACAGCCTTCAACGGCTTTCAGAGTAACCTCAAGAATGTCGGTTATTATTTCATATCCTCTTTCTGCATAACCCACACCACCACGATGCCCGTCATATACAAATACCCCGGACTTCCCATTGAGATCATTGTGGTTGGGCGTTGCTATGCCGCCCACATCATTCCTGTCCGCTAAAAGACGCAGCGGGTACATCGCGATCATGGCGTGCTCGATAGCGTGGATACCACCCGCAAAATCAAGATTATGTTCTTCGACAAGGTTCGTGAATCTGTCGGGAAGTTCGATCCAGAGGGCTACAGTTTCAAGAGAGAGTTTTGGCATATCCAAAAGGCACGTTTCCAGTACGATATCCTTAAAATACTTGTATTTCTTGTACTCGGTCACCTGCTCCACCACCTCAACATCTCCAAGACCAACTTTTGCATCTCTGCACGATGGCAGGGTTTTCTCCATATATTTCTCTTTTATGGCTATATCAGAAGTGAACGATGCTTTAGTATAATATTCTGCTTTTGTTTCTTCGGCACGTATCTCTTTCTTGCCGTGGTCAAGCTTGATGACCTGATATGGTGTGCCCATGTGCAGGTATATGGCACCCTCAAAAGCTTCCTTGAATGCCATCGCCTTTTCAACCCCCTTCTCGATTAGAATACGTTGCCCACCGCTGAATGTGAATATTGAGTAAGTATCCTGACTTATACCGCGGATGGAGACTTGCATGTGGGGGTTCGGGTTCACTGCTGACTTGCTCTTATCCCCTGTTAAGAGCCCTTCAGCCTCAAGCATCTCGATTGTCCTTGTTGACCCGCTTCCAAAGTATTTTTTATCTTCTTCTGTGAGGGGTATCTCATTTGCCGCGCACAGGATATGTCCTGCTTGAATATATGGGTTTGATACGTTGAGTACCGCCTCTTCGCTACTCGTGCCGAAGAACTCCCCTGGATACCACATATAGTACTGATCAAGAGCGTTCAAACCTGCCACCAGCACAACAACACTCTCTTTATCACCCCTTCCAGCCCGTCCTGCTTGCTGTCTTGTATTCATGATGGTGCCTGGATATTTATCGATGATACATGCGTCCAGCCCGCCGATATTTATACCAAGTTCAAGTGCGTTGGTTGATATAACTCCTCGGAGAGTTCCATTAGACAGCTTCTTTTCGATGCCCTCACGTTCTTTACCGAAATACCCCGCTCTGTAAGGGGAAATTTTGTCCACCAAGTCATGCAATTCTTTTTCACGAAGGCTGCGCTTAGCTGCTACATACATTCGTTCCACGCCTTGTCTCGACCGGGTAAAGACAATTGTCTGAAGTCCGTACAATATGAGCGCGCTGAAAAGTTTATGCGACTCAGTGAAACCACTCTTCCTACCGTTAAAACCCCATTCGTTGACATATCTTGGCGGGTTCCAGAAGATAAATTTCTGAGAACCTCTGCCAGAACCGTCCCTGTCAATTACAGCAACTTTCCTGCCAATCAGAGAACCTGTGTGCTCGCCGGGGTTACCTATGGTGGCTGAGCAGCAGACATACTTCGGATGCGCACCATAATACGCGCATACGCGATTAAATCTTCTCAGGAGATTCGCCATGTTACTGCCCATTACACCCCGGTAATAATGGCTCTCGTCTACTACAATATACTGCAAGTTTGAAAGAAATCTCTTCCAGATACGATGCCATTGTAGAAAACTCAGGTGGATCATCTCAGGGTTTGTAAGAATGATTTGTGGATTTCCATATCTTACTGCCTTTTTTTCATCATCGCTCATCGTGCCGATATACTTGTTAATTTCCGAACCTATGCCAAGTTCATCTCTGAATTCGACGAAATTTTTATACTGATCATTGACCAGCGCATTGAGCGGAGCGATATAAAGAGCGGTTGCATTCGGATCATTCATGACCGCCTCGAAGATGGGGAGCATGTATGAGAGCGACTTTCCACTGGCCGTACTCGTCACCAAAACAATATCCTCCCCTGCTCTGACATGCTCGACGGCTTCTACCTGATGGCTATATAGTTGTTCTATCCCCATCTGACTTAATGCGAAGTTTATCAAAGGCTTTAGTTCAATTGATGCGTGTTCCGGATCCTTAAAAGATGTATCTTCTATATGTACAATCTGACCCTCATAGCTCTTAGATGATTTGATGTCTTCGATTATATTGGATATGGACATTTTTCCCACCATCTTTGCACTCGGATCGATCCACTGTTCGCTCTGGTTGATATCGGTTATCCATGTGGACGATGCCACACCCTCCGGAATGCCATTATAGTCTGCTCGTTTGATCCCGTGTTCCCGCAAGAAGTAGCTAACGACGCTTCGCTCTGCCTCTGCGATCGGGACCTTGAACCGTTCGGTCAGATCGCTAAGCCGCCGTTCGATCTCGGAATGGCCAATCTTGACATTCAGTTCGAGAAATCGTTTTCGTATCTGTTCGGATGTTTCATCGATTATAATATTCCCTCAGTCATTGGGTCATGTCCCCGGTGCAAAGATAAAGTTATGTGGGGTGGATGCAGATTATATGAATGCGAATTTAAAATCCGCATAAGGAAGTGTAAAAATGAACAAACGAATGATTATGCTAATTGCATTCGTGACTGTGGTATCTCTCATGCCCGCGAGCGCGGAGACACTTGAGGTGCGCGGCACCATCGCGGAATTGGATGCGACCAATCTCACATTTGGTTATGACTTAGAATGGAATTACAGCAATTTTGCTGGTTTCTGGTATGATCCGGATGGCGGTCTGGCGACCGAGACGCTGACGATTACTGCTACGGATGATTGGGGCACTCCTACACTGACATTCCCCTACGATCGGACGCTCGATGAAGGCACTCTTAGGTACCAAACTCATCCGGTGTTTCATGAGTATGAACTTCACGAGAATGAAGCGGACCCTGACAGAATGACTGCAACAGCGATGGAAAACACTTACCTAGGTGGACGCATAGGTTTGTGCGTTGAAAGTGATAATGCAGGCGGGGACTGCGGTTATTTCATCGAAGGCTGGATGGCGGAGGAGTATGTAGCAATCGATGGCAATGCCGACAAACTCTGCAAACGTTTGGTTGAGTTTGAGGATAACGACAATAAGACACTGACGGATGGCGAGGAATGGAATCTTAGCGGCGGATTCGTTCTTGTTGCAAACCCGATCGATCTCGAGGGTGAGAAGATCTGGTTCTCGCTGAAGAAGAATGGCCAGGAACTCGATAGTGAAGTGGTATCAATTGGTGAAGGCACTGCACAACATGATCATGTATATACATACACAGCAGACATCGGAAATGAGGAAGATGTTCCAGTGTTTTCCTGCTATGTGGATGCGGTGTTTAGAGAAAACAACACCAACGCCACCCGATTGATGTATGTCTTCCTGATCGACGATGATGTGCTGGAGATCGATACCAGCGATACTTATGGTGCCATGGAAGTACAGACTGCAAGTGCCAGTGAGGTTGTCCTCACGAACGATGAGACCACCATCGATCTCGATACGGGCAGTACTGAACATATCACGGGAAACATGTACTTCAAGATCGCGGATGACGAAAATGATCCTCCTGAGATTAGGTTCTACCCGTTTGTAGAGTATACAGAACCTGGCACTTATGAGGTTCGCGGCACCATCGAAGAACTGGATGCGGCTAACCCCACACTTGTTGCAGACCGGGTATGGGATTACAGCTCGTTTGCTGGTTTCTGGTATGATATGGATGACAATCTGCAGACCGAGAGTCTGACGATACTGGCGAAAGAAAGAGATGCTCCGTTCGAGGACACACTGAGCTACCCTGGTGATCGAGAGATCGGCGAAGGCAGTTTGATATACAAAACTCATCCGGTGTTTCATGAGTACGAGATGCATCAGGATATACCAGACACATCCAGAATGGATCAAAACCCGATGGAAAAGAAGTATGGTAAGAATGGCACTGATGTGTTAGACAAGCAGATCGGATTGTGCGTCGAAAGCGATAACCCCGGCGGTGACTGCGGCTACTTCATCGAAGGCTGGATGGGTGCGAAGTATGTGGCAATCGATGACAATGCAGACAAACTCTGCAAACTTCTGTTAGAGTTCGAAGATAACGACAAGAAGACACTGACAATTGGCGAGAAATGGGATCTTGAAGGTGGTTTTGCACTCGAAATCATGAGCATCGACGATAACGGAGATAAGGTAATGCTTCAATTGTTCAAGAATAACGTTTCATTGGATATGGAAGTGGCATCAACTGGGGTTATAGATCAACCACAGGAGCGTGTCTACACATACACCACGGACATCGGAGGGGAAGAAAGTATTCCTGTATTTTCCTGCTACGTTGATGCGGTCTTTAAAGGAGATATCAGTTATGCACAACTGATGTATGTCTTCCTGATCGATGATGATGTTCTGGAGATCAAGACCAGTCAGACCTACGGTTCCATGGAAGTTATGACTGCAAGTGCCAACAAAATCGTCCTCACAAACGACGAGTCCACTATCGATCTGGATACTGGCACCACCGAGAACATTGCGGAGAACATGTACTTCAAGATCGCAGACGACGACACTGCCATCCGATTCTACCCATTCGTCGAGCGCACAATCGGCGGCGAAGAGCCCACACCACCT